>CAZUPJ010000132.1:0-4017 GCA_964622185.1 uncultured Treponemataceae bacterium | reverse complement strand
TATTCATTAAGAATATTACACCCATGTGCACGGGATGTATTCCAAAGGAATCTGCTATAGGTATCAAAAGTGGGGAAACAATGAGAATTGCTGAATAAATGTCCATTAAACAGCCCACTACAAGCAATACCAAGTTTACCAAAAGTAAAAAAACTATTTTAGAGTCAATATATGTAAGCACAAAGTCTGATAAAATAAAAGGAATGTCTGAAAATAAAATATAATCTGACAACCCCCGTGCAGCTCCAAAAATTGCTAGAACACCACCTGTTGTTGGAAGAGACTCAATTATTACTAAAACAGCTCCTTTTAGCGTAAAGTCCTTTCTAATCCATACCCCAATAATAAAGGTATACAGCACTGCAAAAGCTGCAGTTTGAAAGAGACTTAAAACTCCACCAAAATAACCTCCAATAATACATACTGGAAGTAAAATTTCAAAAATACCATTTTTTAATGAAAGTTTTAATTTATCTAGTGAAAAGGGAACTTTTACAGCACCCTTACTAAAAAAAACGCCTATTGCAACCATTGCACATGCTAGAACAACTCCAGGGAGAATAGCACCTCTAAAAAGCTGAAACACATCTACTGAAAAGTAATTTGTAGTGCCATACATAATAATGGCTAAACTAGGAGGAAATAAAAGTCCCAAAGCTCCCGAAGAAGTTATTAGAGATTCAGATCTATCTTTTGAGTATCCAGCAGAAGTTAAGACAGATGTTAGCAATGCTCCAAGTGCTAGAATTGTTACGCCTGAAACACCAGTCATTGTAGTGAAAAAAGCTGCAACTAAAACAGAAGCAACGATAACTCCGCCTTTAAACCATCCGAAACATGCACTAAATATGTCAACGAGGCGCTTACCAGCACTACCCTTTGAAAGGATAAAACCAGCAATAGTAAATAACGGAATAGCAGCAATACTTTTATCTGTAAGAATTGTATATGTTCCAACAGGAATTAGTCTTATGTCATAACCTGCACTACCATATGAAAAAGCTACATAAGCTAGAGCTGCTAGAACTAAGAAAAGCGGTACACCTAAAAAGGCACATAAAACCAATCCAATAACCATAGGAACCAACGCTACTGCAGAAAAGTCTATCCATTTATACCAAATAGTGTCAAAAAAAGATAAGTCTTGTATTTGAAAAAGTGCATACAGCACATTCGCAATTTGCCCTGCCGAAATAACAAAACCAAGAAATAAGCCAATAATTGAAAAAAGACGAAAATCTTTTTTTAATAAAGCAATAACAATCATTGAAAGGTATGTTAAAGGCAAAAAAGCAAAAATTAGCCGTAGCTGAATTCCCCAAATAGTATCTTCAGGATAAAAAAGTACAAAAAACTCAGAAAATGCAGCAAAGAATAATGCGACCAGAATACACGGGATTATTACCGCCTTTATTATTCCAATAATTTTTTTTGCTTTTCCTTTTACTAATTGGTCAACAGTCGCAATGCAAATATGTTTATTACTTCTCCATGTAACCATAGAAGCAAAACATGAAAAGAGGAACACAAGGTTCACCATCATAACATCAATGTCTGCAATTACAACATTAAGAACCTTTTCTGAAAAAAGTTGTATAAAAGGTAGTGCACATAACAATATTATCAACCCTACTATAACACTACCTTCAAGTTTCCTGAAAGAATTGTTTAACCTAATTTCCATTCTGAGCCCTAAATTCTTCAAGCAGTGTTACAATTTTATTATAAAAATCTTCATCTACTACAGGATCAGACATTTGTACCATTTTTTCGGCGTCGCTTCGCAATGTAGTTTCCCATAATGCAACTTCACTGTCTGTAAGTTTTATAAGTGTATTTCCTTCCGAATCCATTTTATCTAAATATTCGCGATCAGATTGTTCTGCGACGGTAACAAATTTCTCTGCTGTCTTTTTTATTGAAGCTAGTAATTCTGGCTTATATTGATCTGGAATAGCATTCCAAGTATCATTTGATATTACAAATGCAGACATAATAGGATTTAACGGTATATCAACTACATACGGTAGTACGGTATAATATTGTGCAGCATACGCATACATTGGAATAGAATATACTACCTTAACACCATTTGAACTTCTTATACTTTGCATCATTTTATCAGGTGTAACATCATACATATTAAAGTTTGCAGTTTTAAAGGCGTTCATTAGACCAGGAGAATTAATACCTGAAAATCCCATTCTCAACGCTTTTAACTCATCTGGTGTTCGTACTTCTTCTTTTGTAAAAAAGTTTGCCCACCCAACATTAAACCAACCTAGCATTTTAAAACCTGCATCTTCAACTGCAGCTTCTACTTCGGGATTGAGATTTTCTAAAACATATGATAGCTCTTCTTGATTTCTAAATACAAATGGTACACATAGCGTAATCGCATGTGAATCAGGTGTTAATTCGTATAATCCAATATTTGTAAATATAGATCCATCAATTGGACTTTTTTGACCAGGTCTGAGTGACTTCATACGTTGAATAACGCCTGACTCTCCACCCATTGAGCTTGCATTGTAAAATTTTAGTTCAACTTGTCCATTTGTTATTTCAGCCCATTCAGCTGCCATTGCCTTTTGCTCAATATCCCAAGGAGAGCGAGCTGGTGCAACAGAAGCTATTTTTACAGTTACCTTCTGAGAAAAAATACTTACACTACATAAACAAAGTACCAACAATAAAAACATTTGCTTTTTTTTCATATTTATATCCTTTATATTTTATTCTACCAAACAATAATGTAGTCATCTTTGTGGTCTAAAAGCCACTGCGCACGTTTTTGTGTAATTATTGTAGCAAGCCTAGTACTAGGATTATCATCGGGGTTAATTTCTAAGGCTTTTTCTAAATTGTATTCGTACCCTTCAATGTCCTGTTGCGGTACGCAAAATGTAGTGGCATATGTAACATACGGACCAGGTGTTTTCCCACCAGATACTCTAAACGCTTCTTCGCTAGTAAAATAGGCTCTTTCTAAGTTTCCGCCAAACTCAGGTGGAGCGGATGCATAAAATGCTGTTAAAACGTCCCATATTGCACCATCTGAATAATCAGGATTAAGTTCTGATGCTTTTTCCATCAAAGCAACAGCACCAGAAAGGGTACGCAATAGTGCTGCATCTAAAGGATCTACAGAAAAAGCCCCAAGCCAACCTGCTCCCAACCAATAAGCTGCATTAACATCGTCATACTCTAATTGTTCAAGAGCAACAGCTATTTTGTCATTATCTCCGCTTAAGAGAGCTTCTGAAAAACCTTCGTAGCGACCATCAAATGCTTGGAAAACATAATCACGTCCACGCAGATAGTGAAGTTTTGCCCTTTGTAATTCAGAAGCTTGAAGTAAGTATTCTTCGTTTCCAAGCATATCTGCATCTGCTTGAACAAAAACATTTGCATACATAACGTATAATGAACCTGTCATTGTAGCTAAACCTTGATGTTCAGGATTTTGTGCTAGCATAATGTCGTATAATTTTAGTGCTGTAGGAAAAAAATCACCCATTAGTATCGGGTCTTCTTCTCCAGTAAGTACAGACATCATATCATTTTCTGATGTAGACTCTGCAGGAACACCGTTTTTATTAGCTCCAGATAAAGAATCACCTACAGCGTTCAATACCATAGTTTGACATGAGGAAAATAGTAACACTGTAAAAACACAGGTAAAAATAAAAAAAAGTTTTTTCATTTTTACATTATATGTATACAATGAAATAGTGTCAAGAGCGTACATAATACATCCACAGATTACACTAATCTCTACCCTAGATTATATCCCATACAAATCTGTGGTTCCCTTTCATCTTCATTATACCCACCACCAAAATAAAAAAGCTCGGAAGATTGAACACCTACCGAGCTTTCATTATGTATTATTAATTATTAATTAATTAGCGTATGTTGCGATGAATACACCAGCTGCAATAGCAGTACCGATAACACCTGCAACGTTAGGTCCCATAGCGTGCATAATCAAGAAGTTTGATGGATCATATTCTA
>CAZUPJ010000131.1:0-4845 GCA_964622185.1 uncultured Treponemataceae bacterium | reverse complement strand
ATTTTAATTCGACAGGGTTCATTTGTTGGTATTTTTTGTTCAGTTTCTTCTATTATAATACTACAATCATCTTTTGCATTTGTATGCACTGTTACCGTAACTTCTTTATTTTTGCAGTTTGGCACAAAGTCTACTGAAGTTATATAATTAATTGGAACACTTTCTAGCCATACTGTTTGCCAAATACCGCTTTGCGGTGTATACCAAATTCCACCATTTTTTGTTTTTTGCTTTCCTCTTGGTTGTGTTCCTGTATCTGATGGGTCTACAACTTCTACAATTATTTCGTTGTTTTCTTCTACTATTATATAGTCAGTAATGTCAAAACTAAAGGCGGTATATCCCCCCTTATGTTCACCAACTTTATTGTTGTTAATATATACTTGTGTATACCAATCAACTGCACCAAAATGTAAAATAACACGCCCCTTATTAAATGCGTTTGGCATTACAATATTTTTTTTATACCATAATGTTTGTTTAGGTCTTGGAATTGTTACAATTCCCGAAAGCTCACATTCGGGTGAAAAAGGTACAACTATTTTTTCATCGTATGACGTAGGTGCAGCACCATCTGTAACCGCATAATCCCATAAGCCGTTTAAGTTTATATATGAATCTCTTACCATTTGTGGTCTAGGATATTCCTGCAACGGCTTTTCTATATTAAGTTCTTCTCCCCAAATTGTTTTCATTTTTCATCCTCCAAAACTTTTTTTAATGGTATAAATGCTAATAGTGTAACAATAGCAGCTCCTATAAAAATTAAATTAGTTGGTAAAAATCCTGCTTGTCCATTTGTAACAATTGGATTTCCAAATATACTAATAAGGCGTTCTCCAATAAAAGGCCCAATTATCATTGGCAGCAGTACACGGAAAACCATGCGGATGCCTTGAAATGCACCCACTTCACCTTCAGGTGTAAGATCTCGAAGCCATGCTCCACTTACAATAATTTTTGTTACAATGCCAAATGCCATAAAAAAGATTGCAAAACAAAGAAAAACAAGGTTTTGTGCAAATGCAACCAGTACAAACCCTAGTATCGAGACCATTAATGAAAAAATCATAGTTTTCGTTTTTCCAATTTTATCAACAATAAAACCAAACAGAATACCGCAAATACCAGAAAGAAGTGTCATTGCACCTAGATATATTCCAACCTCATCATAGCCAAATCCGAGAGTCTGTGTAAAATATATAATTTGAAAAGGCATTGCTATTTGCTCTGCGGCGGTAAAAACTAATATTGATATAAGTAGCCATTTAAGTTTTTTATTATTTTTTAGTGGCTTAAATGAAAAGACTTTTTTTATTTGTTTAAAATATGTTTCAGTTTCTTCTATAAATTTGATGTTTCCTTCTTTTAAGTTTATGCCACCAATTACACCGCAAAGTATTACAATAGCTCCCAAAATTAAAAAGAACAATGTATACCCAAAGTTTTCTATTATAAAGCCGGATGCTATCGATGTAACTACTAGTGCAACAAGTGGAAAAATTTCTAAAATACCACTTACTTTTCCTCTGTTTGTTTCGTCAGTTATATCAGTAATCCATGCATTAAAACATGCATCATTTGCGGTAGACCCAAAAAATGTCATAATACAATCAAGTAGTACTACGGCAAAAATCGAAAGCCAAATGCTGTTAATAAAACCTGCTAATGGAAAAAGGGCAGTGGACACTCCCCAAAAAATATAACCCGCTAAAATAAGTGTTTTTCGTTTTCCCATTCTGTCGCTTACGGCACCCATAAAAAAAGTTGTTAGTGTTGCGGTAACTGCACTTGCCGAAACTATCAAAGAAATAATTGCGGGGTCAGGTGATATTTCATCATGTACAAAGGTGTTAAACCAAGTATTTTCAACTGCCCATGCAATTTGCCCAGAAAAGGCTAAAAATATAATAGCAACCCAATTTGATGCTCCAAGAAATTGTGTGTTATTTTTCATTATTTATCCTCATATTGTTATTATATTGTACCACACTTTTTTTACTTGGTGTAATAATTTTTTTTCCTACTTTTCTTCTATATATTACAATATAAGAACTACGTATTTTTCAAAATTTGATGGTCAAGAAAAGTCAAAAAAAGTCAAAAATAGTCAAATTAAGTTAAAAATACTACTTGTTGTTAAATAAATTTTGCTTTTAGCTTTTTGATACAATTACGCATTAGGATTTCTGGGAGTTTCTGTTCAATTGATTTATATGAGGTTCTACGTATGAGCCTTTCTACGGAACTATTATACTTGTTGGTATTATATAGCTAGAAATTCTGTGAAAGGTAGGCTCTCCAATAAGAGTAAAAATCTTTTTTACCCAAACAAAAATATTAATACCCTTACAATGTTGAAATAAATGTTTTGAAGTGTTTATAATCAATAAAAAAAATATGTAGATAGAGTCTCTATGTTTAAAATAAAAAAAGCTAAGCAACAATGTTACTTAGCTTTTCGCTCCCCCGGTTGGGCTTGAACCAACGACCTGCGGATTAACAGTCCGACGCTCTGCCAGCTGAGCTACAGGGGAATGTCGTTACTCACAACGCTTAATTATTTTATAAAAATATAATAATTTTGTCAAGAGGATAAGTAAAAAAATCTACACTTTTTTATGCGATCGCATAGTATATTTTACCACCGTAAGTAGATTTTATACTGCTATCCTTTTGTAATTTTTTGATAAATTCTGTGCAGTCTTAAGAACCAAACTGCATATTTTTATAACAATATACAACGTACACAGCAGATAAAAAATACAATTTTTACACTAAAAACAACTAATTTGCATTTTTGCATTTGTAAAAAATATAGTATACGTAGAATAAAGTATGAAACAGTTTTTAGAATATTTTCATAGGACTTTACAAAAAAAAATGGTTTTTTTATAAAGTTTTTTATAAATTCAATAGTTTTTTTTTATGTTTCAGTATTTTTTTCTTGACGTATAAATTTTTCCGTGATATTATTTGCTATAATTAAAAAAGGAGGGCTGGTGATATTGCCTCCGTGCATAATCATCATTTACAGTATCGCAGTCGTTGTACCGGCAGTATTGTAAAGCAAATGTTCTCCTTAATTTACATGACCCTTTTCGGGTAAAAAGAGGAGTAACTCATGAGTGAAGTTATGATGAAAACACGCGAATGCGTACACGGTGGTTGTTCAAGTGAACAAAGTTTAAACAGTTTCATTAGCGAAGTATTTTCTGCCGCTATTGACACTTTTCGCTTTACAGAAGCAGAGAAAGAAAAGTTCCTTTGTAAAGAAGTAGCACAACTTATTACCGCAATTCCGTTTGTTGCAGGCTGTGCAGACGCAAAGAGAACTGCCTTAGCACACTTAGCAATTTATCTTACAGACCTTCGTGGCGGCGATGCTATCTTTGAACACAGCCAAGAAGATAACAATTCTGTTTATTCACGCCTACGATTAATTTCGTCATTCAAAGATGGAGACGAAAAAATTATTCACCACGGTATGACTCTATTAGCACTTTGTATGTTAGATGGCTACAAGCGAACCGAAGACAAAGATGCAGAAATCGGAGCTTATAACCCTCTTAATGATGGCTCTTGGAACTATGATGTACTTAGAACAAGTCTTTTGAACGATATAAAGCAAAATCCATGTAAAGAGTTAGACTCCTTGATGAATGTTGGAGATGTTTCTCCCTCTCCAATTTGGGGCGATTAATGCAAAAGTGGCGATTACTTGCGATTATTCTATGTTTAGTATGGATTATTGTGTTAATTTCACAAAATTATGCTACTGTTCTAGAGAGTACTCCAACAGATATTTCTTTATTTTATAATCTTTTACTTCTAACGAATTTAGCTCTATCAGTGCTTTGGGCTATTTTCCCTTCAAAATTTAGTTTGTATGGCTTACTTTGTTGTTTTATTGGGCTTGAGTCCTTATTTACACAACCTAATGGTAGTACTAATGGGCTATTGATGTATGTACTTGGATGTTGTTTTGCAAATAAAATCGGAGTACTTTTTAAGAATAAAGTTGTAACAACAGTTTTTATTGTACTTCCGTTGTTAGCAATTGCGTCGCAAGTACGTATTAGCATTGAATACATGGTTAGGTCATTTATAGATCTTCTCTTTTTAGTAATGTTTTTTATCTTATCTTGGTTTTTACTTAAAGATACAATTCTCGAAAAAGGCAAAGAACTGGAAAAAAAGAACAATAAAATTGATGCAAATGTGTTAACTCCATACGAGCAAGAAATTGTAAAAGAGGTGTTGGCTAACAAAACTTTTTCCGCAATAGCACGGGAAAAGAACAAAAGTGAAAGTTCAATAAAGATGACTATGGCAGACGTATATACAAAGCTCAATATTAAAAGTAAAAAAGAGCTTATGGAATTACACCATAAAGGTTTTTTGCAACTAACTGCATAAATCGCCAAAACAATCCGTTAAAGATTAATTTTAGCGGATTGTTACTTTTTGACTTTTTTTGACTAAAATTGACTTTTATTGACCAAATTTTACTTGACAAATGGTTAATTTTGACTTAATATACAATATAGTTCAAATACTGTGTGATTATGAAAAAAAATCCAGGTAGGAGGTTTCAAAAAAAGTATTTAAAAAAGTACTCATATTTCACATGAAAATTATTTAAAAAAGTTTGTAAATAGATATTATCCATATATCTAAAAATGTTTTAAGGAGGCACCATGAGGGGCTTAAATAATTTTAGTGAATTGAAAATCTTTGGTTTGGGCAAAAAGGATAACTCTGTTAAGATTTTAATGCAAGATAATTTTGATTATGATATGTTTATATCAAAAATTAAAAGTAGAGAAAAAAAATCTGAATTGC
>CAZUPJ010000130.1:0-4931 GCA_964622185.1 uncultured Treponemataceae bacterium | reverse complement strand
TAATATATACTATGCCAACCTTTTCTTTTACAAGTGTATCAATTATTTCAAAAAGATTTTCTACTTCTGAATCGCTTATTGACGACGTAGGTTCATCCATAATTATTATTTTTGCTTTATATGAAATTGCACGTGCAATTTCAATTAACTGGCAATGTGCTGCCGATAAATCTTGCATCGATTGACGTGGATCCAAGTTAATTCTCAGCTTATCTAGAATTGACTTAGTATCGTTGTACATTTTTTTTTCATCAACCCATCTAATACCTAAAACTTTTTTGTATGGGATTCGACCTGCCCAAATGTTTTCCATAACACTTTGACTTCGTATAGGATGTAATTCTTGATGTATCATTGCAAGGCCTTTCTCCATGCAATCCTTTTCGTCTTTAAAAGACACTATTTCATCTTCTATTTGAATACTTCCACTATCTGGTTTATATATCCCAAAAGCACATTTCATTAGAGTTGATTTTCCGGCTCCATTTTCACCCATTAAAGCATGTACAGATCCCTCTTTCACTGAAAGGGAAACTCCATCTAAGGCTTTTACGCCGGGAAAACTTTTACAAATATCTGTCATTTGAAAAACAGTTTTTCGTTGTTCCATACACTCACCATTTATAAAATAAAAAACCGGTGGACAATGCCACCAGTTAAAAAAACACTATTACTGTTTATTTTGCATCTGCAACATTGTCTGCTTGAATACCAATAAAATCAATATAAATGTGTTTATCAACTACATCTACCCCATCAATTCCTATGTTTTCATTATTGAGTTCTTTTCCACTTTCCAATACTTTTACAAGAGAATAAATACTTTCTGATAATTTTTTTGAATTGTTAAAAGCAGTTCCAAGTAATGTCCCTTCTTCTACAGCAGCAACACCAGTTGCTGTAGCATCAACACTTACAACAGGGATAAAAGTATCTTCACTTGTAAAATATCCTGCAGCTTTAAGAGCTTCAATAGCACCTAATGCCATATCATCATTACAAGCAATAATAGCTTCAATATCGTCACCTTTAGCTTGAATAATTGATGCTAAAGCATTTTGAGCTATAGCTCTTTGATATTCAGCAATTTCTTCTTGTAATAAACTTACCTCAATTCCATTAGCTTTAATAGTGTCTACAGAATATTTAGATCGTATTTGTGTTGAACTATGTTGTGTTAAGCCCAAAAGCATTACATAATCCATTTTGCCATTACCGTTTCTGTCTGCGCTTGGATTTTCAAACCAGTATTCTGATAATTGCTCACCCATAATTCTACCTGATTCTTCTTCTGCAGCAGAAACATGGTACACATGTTCATAAATAGCAAATTCTTCTTCAGTAGGACTATCTGAGTTTGCTATAATTAAAGGAGTGTCGTTTTCTTTTGCTTGTTCAACTAAACTTCCAATTGCATTAAAATTAATATTATTGAGAACCATGTAATCAACACCTTGTGTATAAAAATTACTAAGATTATTTGTTTGTGTTGCCACGTCTCCCATACTATCTGCTTCTTTTATTTCAAAAGTCCCTTCATTTTCAACCAAATTATTTAAAGTTGTTCTTGCATTTGCAATAAATGTATCACCAAAATGATACCAAATAGCACCAATTACAGGTTTGTCATTTTCACTTGAACCACCTGCAAATACCACATTGACCACTAATAGAGCCACAACCAACAACAAAAGAATTTTTTTCATTTCTTCCTCACTTTTTAATTTTTGAATTATTTTTACGAGCACCGCTCATATTTGATGATTCGTAAACACTTAATGCCTTTTGAATCACCTAGTTAAAAGTATAAGTCACTTTTTTGCATATGTCAAGTAAAAATTAACGAATGAAAGCAATTTTTGTTGCATTTTAAATGTTTATTTACTCTGAAAGAACATAAAATTTGTTAAAATAACAAAAAAAAATTCTTCAAAGCAAATTTTTTCGAAGGACTTTTCTGTAACTAATAAAATGAAGAAATATCCAAACACAAGATTTGGAAGAGATCCCATAAATTCGGTAATTTTTTTACAATTTTTGTGATTTTTGAAACATTTTTGCCTTATCTTTGTTTACAAAGGTGGGGCTTACTGATAATATAAAGCCCAGTTATAAAATTATAATGTATAGGAGAAAAAACATGAAAAAAATGATTGCTTTGGTTCTTTGTACAACAGTACTTATGACAGCAGTATTCGCAGGTGGTTCTAGCGAAAAAAATGCAAATGAAATTGAAAAATTGGTTGTAGGATATGTTCCTTCTCGCCCCGCAGATGAAATTTTAACTGCTACAGCACCACTTGAAGGCTTACTAAAAGCTGAACTTGCAACAGCAGGTTTCACCGTAAATGAAGTTGAAATTATTGTAGGAACAAGCTATGAAGCTATTGGCGAAGGCTTAGATGCAGGAACAATCCATGTTGGATTAATCCCTGGCGGGACATACGTTCTTTATTCAGACGGTGCAGAAGTTATTTTAACTGCAACCCGCGATGGTCTTAACAAAGATTCAGATAATGCAATGGACTGGAACGATGGAAAACTTACCCTTCCGATGCCAGAAAGACAAGTAACATACTACAAATCACTTATATTTGCAGGTCCTTCTCCAAAAGGTCAAGAACTAGCTGCTAAAGTAAACGCTGGCGAAAAACTTACTTGGGAAGACTTAAACTCAGCTACATGGCAATACATGAACACAACTTCTTCTGCAGGTTACATTTACCCAACTCTTTGGTTAATGGAAAACTACGACAAAACATTACTTGACCTTGACAATGCATCAGCTGCAACAGGATATGGTGCTGCTTTCTCAGCTCTTAAAGCACAAACTGCAGACATTACAATGGCATACGCAGATGCACGCCGAGACAACTTAAAAACATGGGACGGCGAAGATTACAAAGCTGGCGACCCAACAACTATTTGGACAGACGTTCAAGTTATTGGTGTTACAGATGGTATTTACAATGACACAATAAGTGTTACACGTGATGATTCAGTTGTTACCGATGAATTAAAAGCTGCATTACAAACTGCATTTATTAATATCGGAAACTCAGAAGCTGGTAAACCAATTATTGCAATTTACAACCACAATGGTTATGCAGTTGCAAAAGATTCAGATTACGATGGAGCACGAGCTGCAGGACAACTCGTAGCAAACTAAGATTCTTTATAAGGGATGCAAGCATCACTTGCTTGCATCCTCTTTTTATTTTAAATGGGAATAATATGATACAATTTGATAAGGTTAGTAAGGTATATCCAAACGGCACAGTCGGACTAGATAATGTAACGCTTAAAATTGAGCAGGGTGAGTTTGTTGCGGTTATTGGACTTTCAGGAGCAGGAAAATCAACGCTCATTAGAACGGTAAACAGAATGATTGAAGTTACCGATGGCGTTGTAGAAGTTGAAGGTATTAATGTTAGAAGCCTACAAGGAAAAGAACTTCGCTCATACAGAAGAAATGTTGGAATGATTTTCCAGTCATTTAACCTTGTAACCCGTGCTACCGTTATTAAAAATGTATTACAAGCACGCGTTCCCAATCTACCTTTTTGGAAAGTACTTTTAGGCATATATCCAAAAGAAGATAAATTATTAGCACTTGAAGCACTCGATAAAGTGGGCATTTTAGAAAAAGCATACTCGAGAGTTGACCATCTATCAGGCGGCCAACAACAACGCGTAGCCCTCGCAAGAACGCTTGCCCAACAGCCAAAAATCATCCTTGCAGATGAGCCTGTTGCAGCCCTTGACCCTGTAACAGCAAAGCAAGTTATGGATGACTTTAAACGCATTAATAAAAATATGAATATTTCGATAATTATTAACATTCACCATGTTGAACTTGCATTGGAATATGCGGACCGAGTAATCGGCATTAAAAAAGGAAAAATAATATATGATGGGCCAGCAAACAAGGTTGATAAGGCCATTTTAGACGATATATACTTAAAACCTGAGGGGGTGCAAGATGGAAGCACACAACCTCAAAACTAAAAATAAAGGACTTTTTTCAAAAACAACTTTTACACTAGAAAACGGTAAAACAATAGACGAGCCAAAAAGCAAAACACTCCTAATAACAATCATCATGCTTGCAGCAATCATTTTTGCTGGCTTTATGACAAACTTTGACGGTCCACAACTTGTTAAGCGTATAAGCTATTTTATTGATATTTTAGTTAGAATGGTTCCACCAGACTGGTCATACATTAATGAAATATGGCAGCCACTAATTGAAACGCTTGCAATGTCTATTGTAGGATCTGTTATTGGTTCTCTTTTGGCAGTTCCAATCGCCTTTTTAGCATCTTCCAATATTGTTCATAACAAGGCAGTTGTAGGCTTTGTTCGCTTTATTTTAGGAATAACCCGAACACTCCCAACGCTTGTATCGGCACTTATTGCAGTGTTTATTTTTGGGCTTGGCTCTTTTGCGGGAACGGTTGCCATTACCATTTTTACCTTTTCATTTATTGGAAAACTCTTGTATCAACAAATTGAAACCGTAGACATGGGTGCTTACGAAGCAATGGAAGCTATGGGTTCAACAAAAATACGTGCCTTTTGGGCAGCAATTGCCCCTCAAATTCTTCCAACCTATATAGCAAACTGTTTATATTGCTTTGAAGGAAGTGTTCGCTACTCTGCAATACTCGGTTACGTTGGAGCAGGTGGGCTTGGCCTCTTGCTTAACGAAAAGCTCGGTTGGAGACAATACGACAAAGTTGGCATGATTTTACTAACCCTTCTTGTAACAGTTGGCATTATTGAACTTATTAGCCGCTATTGCAGAAAAAAGCTATCATAGGAACTATTATTTATGTATAACGAACGAATACACAAAGCGTATGAAAGCGCACCCAAAAACTGGATTACAAAACTCATTGTCCTTTTTATTGTAGTAGCAATACTTGTTT
>CAZUPJ010000129.1:0-4940 GCA_964622185.1 uncultured Treponemataceae bacterium | reverse complement strand
GAAATATGGGTGCAAGTAGATGGAAAGTATTTCAAACAGTAACCCTTCCTCTTTTGCTACCAGGTTTAGGAAATGCTTTTTTGGTTACATTTATTGAATCCGTTGCAGATTTTGCAAACCCAATGCTTATTGGGGGGAACTTCGATACCTTAGCAACTTCAATATATTTACAGCTTACTGGGGCTTATGATAAAGCAGGGGCTACAGCAATGGCTGTTGTTTTATTATCTATTTCAATGGGTTTGTTTATCTTCGAAAAATACTGGTTAGAGAGAAAATCAGTAGCAACTCTAACTGGAAAAGCTTCTAGAGAGAGAGAGCTAATGGCTGATAAAAGTGTAAAAACGCCACTTCTTATTGCATGCACTGCAATTGCAGTCTTTGTAATTATGATGTATGCAATTGTGCCTCTTGGATCGTTGTTTAAGCTATGGGGAAGAGATTATTCTCTTTCTCTAAAATGGTATGAGCAAGTGTTTAAGAATAATGGGTACAGAGTATTTACAGATTCTATTACACTTTCACTCATTGCAGCCCCATTAACGGCACTTTTTTCTATGATAATTGCATACTTAGTAGTTAAGAGAACTTTTAGATTAAAAGGACTTATGGAGTTCGTTGCAATGCTAGCTATGGCTGTTCCTGGCACAGTATTAGGGGTAGGATTTATTAGAGGGTTTTCTACTGGTGTTTTCCATACAGGGTTTTTGCAAGGGATTTATGGTACGGGTGCAATATTAGTAATTGTATTTATTGTCCGCTCACTTCCCGTTGGTACTCGAAGTGGTATTGCAGCACTTCGGCAAATTGATAAATCTATAGAGGAATCAGCCTACGACATGGGAGCCTCCAGTGGCAGAGTTTTTGTTACGGTTACACTTCCACTTATTAAGGATTCCTTCTTTTCAGGGCTTGTAACAACCTTTGTTCGATCAATAACAGCTATATCTGCAGTAATTCTTCTAGTTACACCTCAGTATCTATTGATTACGGTAAGAATTAATGAACATGCAGAAAAGGGTGGCTACGGTGTTGCCTGTGCCTATGCTACAATTCTGATAATTATTACCTATACGGCAATTACATTGATGGAAAAAGTTATTAATAAGTTTGGTTCAAATAAATACATAAGTGAGGTAAAATAATATGAGTAAACAATCTAAAGGTGTTTTTCTAAAAAACGTTTCAAAAATATACCAAGACCCAAAAACAAAAAAAGATTTTTATGCTGTTGATAGTGTATCCTTGGATATTGCACCTGGAAGTTTTGTAACACTTCTAGGACCTTCTGGATGCGGAAAAACAACAACACTCAGAATGATTGCAGGCTTTGAAACACCAAATGCTGGAGATATTTACTTGGGAGATGATGCAATAAATCATCTCCCCCCTAATATGCGTGATACTGCAATGGTATTTCAAAGTTATGCACTGTTGCCTCATTATAATGTTTTTGAGAATGTTGCTTATGGATTAAAAATTAGAAAAGTTTCAAAAGAAGAAATTAAGGAACGTGTTCTAAAAATGCTTGATTTAGTTGAGCTCACTGGATTGGAAGAAAGAATGACAAACCAGCTTTCAGGTGGACAGCAACAGCGTGTAGCTTTAGCTAGAGCTCTTGTGTTAGAGCCAGGTGTGCTGTTGTTTGATGAGCCACTTTCAAATCTTGACGCAAAACTTCGTGTAGCAATGCGAACTGAAATTAGAAAAATTCAAAAAAAAGTAGGTATTACTGCCGTATATGTAACGCATGATCAAGCAGAAGCCATGAGTATTGCTGATCAAATTGTAGTAATGAATAAGGGAGTTATTGCACAAATGGGAACTCCAAGAGAAATATACTTTGAGCCAAAAGATGAGTTTGTAGCAGATTTTATTGGTGAGGCAAACTTTTTAGATGGAAGCATTGAAGATCTTTCTAATACTGTTGCAACTGTTGATCTTTATGGAAAAAAACTGTCTGTGAATACAAATGGAACTTTTCAAAAGGGCGATGCATGTCACATAGTATTGCGTCCTGAATCTATTTCTCTTGGTGATTCTGGAGTACTTGAATGTACCGTTGAAGTTTCCACCTTCATGGGAGCTTACCAATATTATCAAGTTCGAGTGGAAGATAAAGTATTCACAATTACCGAATATAATCCAAAAGAAAAGAAAATATTTAATGAAGGTGATAGGGCATTTATGGTATTTGAAAATTCAAATTTGCACATTTTAAGTAAATAAAAAAATGGAGCGAATTATATTCGCTCCAAAATAAGAAGGGTAATCTACATTTTTTTACAATTGCCCCATCATACCCTGAACAAGAAATGCAACTACAACAACAAGAGCTGAAATTATAAATCCATGAAGCATTGGTTTTAATCCAGACGTTGCAACTTCTTTGAAATTTGTTTTAAGACCAATAGCACCGAGAGCCATAACCATACAAAACTTTGAAATTTCTGATGCGTAATTAGAAATTGTATTAGATAGTATGTTTTTGTCGACATTTTGATTAAACATTCCAACTATATTTGGGATAATATCCAAACTTTTTACTCCAACCATAGCTAAAAAGAAGAGAATAAAATAGGGAAAAATGCGTCCAATATTTACTTTAGACTTGTGATGTTCGCTTGCTTCATCATTAGCAACTGCTTCTTTTGCTTCCAGTCTTGTGTTGATAATTGAAAAAATCAATACAATAGGGATAATTGAAAGCGTTCTTGTTAATTTTACAATTACAGAGTAAGCTCCAGCTGCATCTGAAAAAGCATATCCTGCAGCGACTACTGAAGATGTATCATTTACGGCTGTTCCAGCCCAAAGTCCAAAGCCAATATCACTCATACCAAAATGTCTACCCATAATTGGGAATAGAATTACCATTAAAACATCAAAAATAAATGTCGCAGAAATAGCATATGCTACATCTTTGTCTTTTGCATGAATAACGGGTGCAATTGCGGCAATTGCAGACCCCCCGCAAATACCGGTACCTGCGCTAATAAGACTTGATAATTTCCAGTTCATGCCAAAAAGTTTTCCAAAAAGGTAGCCACCACCAAAAGCTGTAAAAAGTGTAAAGACCATTACAAAGAGTGAAAAAGAACCAACCAACACAACTTGAGAGAAGCTTAATGTAAGCCCCATGATAATAATAGCCGCTCGTAAAATTTTCTTTGAAACGAATTGAATTCCGGGTTTTAAGACAACTATAGAGTGTGTAAAAGGATTTAGAGCCATTCCAAGTAAAAGTGCAAAAACACTAGCACTAATTAAATGGTAGGGGATAAAACGACTGATTTGCATTGCAACAACTGCAAGTACTACTGTTAATAAAATTCCAATTATTTTTTTCATAGCTTGACTTTATCAAAATACTTATATAAAATCAAATTATATTTTATTATATAACTATAAGGTGTACTTATGATAGATTTAAAACATAAAACCTTCTTAGAGGTTTGCCGATTAAAAAGTTTTACAAAAGCATCTGAGAGTCTGTATATAACACAACCTGCTGTATCTCAGCATATTCAATACTTAGAAGAATTATATGGTGGAGAATTAATTACATTTATTAAAAGAAAATTTGAACTAACTGATAAAGGGGAGAAATTATATAATTTTTTGATAAGTTTGCATGTTGATTGTCAAAGAGCTATTGAGGAAATTAGTAAGAAATCTAAAACAGTAACAAATATTTCTTTTGGTGCAACTTTAACTATTGGTGAGTATGTAATGCCATCAATACTAAAAAACATTATAAAACTAAATCCTTTACTACGTATTACTATGCTTGTTGATAACACAAAAGTACTATTAAAAAAATTAGACGAGGGGAGTATTCAATTTGCATTAATTGAGGGATCATTTAATAGAGACAGATATGCATCTAAAGTATTATCCGTTGAGCCTTTTATTGCTGTAACTTCACCAGAAAATAAACTACTAGGAGAACAACGCTTAGAAAATTTATGCAGTGAAAGGTTAATAACTCGAGAAAAAGGCTCAGGAACAAGAATGGTTTTAGAGCAAATTTTGGATGAATATAATTTAAACATAGATCATTTTTCTGGTTTAATCGAAGTAGGAAATGTAAGTACAATTAAAGAGCTAGTTATGGAAAAACTGGGAATAACGTTTTTGTATAAAATTGCTGTTCTTAGTGAACTACAAAAAAAAAGTTTAGTTGAAATTCCAATTAAAAATTTTTCTCAATTTAGGGAGTTTAATTTTGTATTTTTAAAGAGCTCTCAATTTACAGAAGAATACTTGCATTGGTATAATGTTATTAAGGCCTATATGTAAAGTATTGACAAATGTATAAAATAGCACTATATTTTAATATCAAAACAATTTGATATGAGGTAAAAAATGACAGACAGCCAACACGCAAGAGATGCCCAAATATTTAAAGCCCTTTCTGATGAAAAAAGATTAGCCGTTTTAGAATTGCTTCGTGATGGTGAAAAATGTGCATGTGTATTAATAGATGACACAAATATAGCACAGTCTGCTTTATCGTATCACATGAAAATACTAAAAGATGCGGGAATAGTAAACTGTAGGCATGATGGAAAGTTTTGCCATTACAGTCTAAGTGAGCCAGGATGTGCAATAGCATTGAGTAGACTTGCAAGTGTTACAACTGAAAATAAAACTGCATCTTGTTCTTGTGCAAAAGTGCAATGCGCTAATTGCTAATTACATAATCATCTTTATTATAGTAAAGATGTTTTTTTTTATATGTTATATCAAAAAAAATTGATATGTCTATTGACTTTTAAATTAAAATACCGTATATTTATCATATCAAAATATTTTGATATGAACTTATTTAGGAGAATATATGGAAATACTGAAAAACGCTTGGGATTTTTTTCAAGTTCAAATACTTGGAATGAAATGGCTAAATGATGTTGTTGGTATGGGATTAAGTGCTTTTG
>CAZUPJ010000128.1:1836-4972 GCA_964622185.1 uncultured Treponemataceae bacterium | reverse complement strand
AAGTACGGTAGAGAAGGTCGCGACAACGATGCTCTGTATCAAACACTATTAGCAACAGAAGAGGTGTTGGCAGTTGTATTTTTACGCCAAGAAACAGACACACAATGTACTGCAGGTTTTAGATCTAAGGGCGAAATTGATGTTAGTGCTATAGCAGCTGCTTTTGGTGGTGGAGGACATAGAAACGCAGCAGGCCTTAGCACACAAGAAAGAATCACAACATTTATTCCAAGAATTTTAGATGAATTTAAGAAAATCTTTTAAGATATATATTAGTAAAAACTAGTCGTACAAGATTTTACGTATTTTTTAGAAAATTCTTGTAGGATTATTTTTTTTCTAAACGCTAATTCATTATCATACAAAAAAATAAAATAGAAACCACATAATTAAAAATTGGCACATATTTTGCATATAGTACTTTATATCATTAATAGGAGTAATGTATGCAAAGCAAACAAAATGAGTTACACAATTTAAATGAATTGTACGTAAAATTATCTATAGGCGAAATTACTATTGAAGAAGCAGGCAAACAAGTAATTAAGTGCATATACTTAGCACCAAAGCTATTTAATACCATAAAAATGCATGATGATGAAAGAAGTGAGTTTATATTATTTCTGCTTGGAAAAATGCAAAAAATTATCTTAAATTATTCAAAAGGACTTTCATCCTTTTCAACATATTTAACAAATGTAGTAAAAAATCTTCAAAAATCATGGTATAGACAATATTATCATAAACAAGCACAACAAGAGTCAGTTAAGTATTATTACAAAATGGAAAAAGCTGAACTATTTAGCTGTGACAACACAGAAGATTACTGTGTAACAAAATACGATAACAATGCCTCAGGAAAAAAAATCAGCGATGACGACATATTAAAAATTATGGTAATAGCATTAAAGTCTTGTTATTATTTAACACCTCACCATATACGTTTGTTAGCGAAAAAAACAGGTTATTCAGAAGATGAAATTTATGAACTAAAAGCTGAACTTGAAAAGCCATTAGAAAACAAGATTAAACGATATTTAAAAGATCAAGAAAGCATTAACAGTGCATATATAAAAAGAAATCGTTGTAGAATTGAACTTATGTGTATTGATAATGATAGCTCAATGGGACACCAAATAAAAAAGTCATATGATCATTATACAAGATTATGGCATGTAAATGTTCAAAAACACAATAAACTTACATATGTAAAACCATCAAATATACAAATTAGTAGAATACTACACGTAAAAGAACATAAAGTATATCATATATTAGACGACATGAAAAAACTACAACAGAAAAATTTACCTCTATTTTAATTTACATCTCAAAAAGCGAAATTTTCGAGATGCCAAAATTATTGCAAAAGCTATAGAGTAAGTCAAAAGAATATGATATAATACTGTTATGATAATATATTTTGCTTCTGGAAACGCACATAAAAAACATGAAATGGAAAAAATTTGTGCACCTCATACTATAAAAATACCAGCTGATGATGGTATAGATTTTAACCCTGAAGAAACGGGAACAACTTTTATAGAAAATGCTTTAATCAAAGCAAAAGCACTGTGGGAAATTGTAAAACAACCAGTTCTTGCAGATGATTCTGGAATTTGTGTTGAAATTTTAGGTGGCATACCTGGAGTGTATTCTGCTCGGTACGAGGGAAAAGAATATCCAAAAGGACAAGTAAACAAAAACAGCAACCTTTCACAGATGCAACAAAATGCACTGCTTTTAGAACATGTAAACTCGGAAGCTGCAAAAAATGGCAAAGAAAACAGAAACTGCCACTATGTTTGTGCAATGGTACTATATCTAGGTGAAGATAGATTTTATTGCATACAAGAGACTTTTAGCGGTGTACTTGTAAGCAGTATTGAAAATGCATGTGGTAAGGGTGGGTTTGGATATGATCCAGTAGTATTATTACCAAATAAAAACAAAAGCGTTGCAGAATTATCAGAGGAAGAAAAAAACGCTATTTCACACAGAGGTAAGGCAACAAGAAAAATTTTATCGCTATTAAGAGAATTGGAAAAAGAGAATGCCAATTAAAAGAACTGTTCCTGTAGATACTGTAAAATATGTTTTTATTTTTACTGACAGAAAAATTCTTGTCAAAAAAAATACTTTAATACTACCGAATAATGTATCTGTTTTACGTGATTTATATAACAACGCTGCTATTACAAAGTGGATATATGAAGATAATTTTGACTATGTTGCAGCCTTTTTACAATCTGAAGATAATATACCAAATGGATATGAACTTATTTTAGTTGTCGACATTTTTGCACAATACAATATAGATGCAACAATTACGGCAAGAGCTCGCTCGCTTTTATTTTGGACTGAAAGTATGCATTATTGTTCTGTTTGTGGAAATGAACTTATTGATGCTGAAGATGAAACAGCAATAGATTGTAAAAAATGCAATGTAAGGCGCTACCCTAGTTTTAGTCCAGCAATTATTGTGTTAGTAACTAAGGGTGACAAAATACTTTTAGCAAAGCATGCACAGAGAGCAACAACAGTATACACATGCCTTGCAGGCTATGTTGAACAGGGCGAAACAATTGAAGAATGCGTAGTAAGAGAAGTATTTGAAGAAGTAGCACTAAATGTAAAAAATGTTCGCTATATAAAAAGCCAATCATGGCCATTCCCAAATCAATTAATGCTTGGATTTACCTGTGAATGGGAGTCTGGAGAAATTAAAATTGATAAAAATGAGCTTTCCGAAGCAGATTGGTACGATAGAGATAATTTACCAGATATTCCTAGCTATGGCACCATTGCACGCTATTTAATTGATGGTAAGTATAAAGAAAAGTATTAACCATTTTTTTAACCGTAAAGAACATACGTATTCTTGCCCTTTTCCTTTGCTTTATACAGTGCTTCATCGGCATTTTGATATAAGTCCCCATATGTTTTTGCTTGACTGGGAAAAAGTGTTATTCCTATACTTGAAGATATATGACCTTGCGAGTTATCTTTATTTTTAAATGGTATGTGCAGAGCTCTACAAATTTCATTTGCTTTAACATGTACCGCTTCAATTGAGTGCATATGTTTCATAAATACCATAAACTCATCTCCACCAATTCGCCCTACTACGTCGTCG
>CAZUPJ010000128.1:0-1826 GCA_964622185.1 uncultured Treponemataceae bacterium | reverse complement strand
CTAAAAAGCTGATTTAATTTTATTGCAACTTCTACTAAGAGTTCATCGCCAAAAATATGTCCTCGCTGATCATTTGCCGATTTAAAATTATCTAGGTCTATAAGAAAAAGTGCGTCTAAACTATCATTTCGGTGTGTACGTATGTAATCCTCAATAAGAACAGCAGTAACTTCTTTGTTGTAGAGCTTAGTTAAAGGATCTCTTTCTGCTTTTAGTTGTAATTCTTGTTGCATTTTTTTGTTTTCTGCAATTTCTTCTTGTAAAATTTTTGCTTGAGCTTTATATCCTAATAACTTACCTGTTTGAATAACAAAAAATAAAACAACATAAAGACCTATAAGAATTGCAATTGGAAGAATAATTTGCATAACAACAAGTGCTAGTACTGAATGCTTAATTGAAAAAATATTTGCGTTTGCAAACATAAGAATATTAAAAACTGAAATCCAAATAATTAAAAAGCGTAACTGGACATCGTGCGTATTTATTATTTTTATTTCCACTGCAGGAATTATTTTTCGTACAAATGCAATTGCTACCCCCCCAAAGAGTGGAATGATAATAATTGTATGCAACATAGGAATTGCTGAATATGTAACTTCGTAAAAAGATACGTTTAGAATGTTTGAATACACTGCCATAGTAATAGAACTAAGACACATAAAATGCATCATATAAGCAGAAACAAAAAATAATTTATTAAGATACTTTGCTTTGTAAAAGAATAAAAAATTGAGTCCCAATAGGGTAAAAAATACCAAATAAACAACAACCAAAGGAATATAAAGTGTTCGTGTAAAAAATAAGGTAACAAGTATACTGTTAATAATACTAACAAACACTCGTATACTTAAAGTAAATTTTGATCCATCAAAAACTGAGTCGGAGAATGCAAATACTTGATAAAAATAAAATGCGTATACTAAAAATGTAAAAGCAGTTAATGCACCCTCATGAAAAAATATTTGCATCCTCTTCCTCTAAATCTAATTATATCTTATTTAAAATATGCTTTTAAGCTTTAAATTGCTCAAGGTCTGAAAAGTTTAACGTTGCAAAATAATCATCAATTGTTTCTTTTCGTCGAATTTGTACAACAGAACCATCGGTACGCAATAGTAATTCGCCGCATCGAAGTTTTGCATTATAATTAAAGCCCATAGCTCTACCGTGAGCACCTGCATCATGAATGATTAAAAGGTCACCAAGATCAATTTTCGGTAGAGGCCGTTGTACTGCAAACTTATCGCAGTTTTCGCAGAGAGAGCCTACAATGTCGTATGTTTCGCTCTCTTTATCTGTTTCTTTACCTGAAACAGTAATTTCATGATAAGCACCGTACATACCAGGTCTCATTAAATCTGCCATACAAGCGTCTACGCCAATATATTCACGGTAAATATGTTTTTCATGAATTGCTCGAGTGATAAGGTACCCATACGGGCCTGTAATAACACGAGCACACTCCATAAAGAACTTAATATGCTTTCCATTTGTATCGTTTACATCTTTTGCAATCTCGCCATTAAACGCTGGGTTATTTACAATAATGTTGTAGTATGCTTCTTTTACCCCTTTTGCTACATAATTATAATCAACAGCTTTTTGGTCTCTTCTGTAAGGAATACCAATACCACCGCCCATGTTTATAAACTCGAGTGTAATATCATACTTTACTTTAAGTTCTGCAGCTATTTCATATAAAAGTGCTGCAGTTTCAATAAAGTAGTCGTTTTCAAGCTCGTTGGAAGCTACCATCGTGTGAAGTCCAAAACGAGTAGACCCGAGCTCTTTTGCCTTACCATACGCTTCAATAATTTGATCGT
>CAZUPJ010000127.1:0-4996 GCA_964622185.1 uncultured Treponemataceae bacterium | reverse complement strand
AAGAGAATCCCATCATTTGAGGAGCATTATATAATTGTAAAAATCCAAAACTTTGTGCATAAAGAATAATACCTACACCACCAAGAGCGGTTGAAATAGTTGTTCCCATTATTCTCATTTTATTTACGTCAATACCAGCTGCTTTTGCATAGTTCTGATTACTACCTACAGCAGTCATCATAATACCAGTTCTACTTCTTGTAAATAAATACATACCAAAACAACATACAAAAAATGAGAGTAAAAGACCTGTTGGAACATACATACCTCCAACAAGTGTTTCAACTCCATCAATCATTTGTGTTTCACCACCCACGGTAAAACCTAAAAAGTTATTCATTACAAAAGAAAAGTCAGCTTCCAAACTTATGGTATTTCTAAGGCCTTCCCCCGCCAATGGCCAAATTGAGGTTGGGCTTTTAAATGGCATTAAAAGCCACATAATATTCATTAGAGCAACAATAGAAAAACCAACGTAGGTAGAAACGGTCATTTCGCTACCCTTTACTTGATTTAATAATAAACCATATAGAAATCCAAATACCGTAGAAATTGCTAACCCTAGCACAACTGCTACAGAAATACTGAGTAATGCAATTGATTCTGGGCTTGAAAGCGCATCGTAATAGCCGTTACTTCTAAACTCTACAGAAACAAGAGCACCAATAAGACCACCTACAATACCAATGGTAACACCAAAGTTAGGCCCAATACCACATTGAATTGCAGGTACCATAGCAAGTACCAAAATACCATACATACCCCAACGGCGAAGAATATCGCCTAAAAGAACTAAGATATCCATTCCATACGCTGCAGCAGTGATCATTAACAGTAGGAAAAACGAAAATATAATAGTTCTTGGAAGACCAAAATCTTGAATAGAGTTTTTAATAGCTTGAATCATGTTATTTACGTTCCTTTTTTTGCACTGAACTCATAGCAAGACCGAAATCTGCATCAGAATCCTCAGGTTGTAATATGCTTGAAATAACACCATCTGATACAATGGCAATTCTATCACAAATACTTCTAAGCTCAACAAGCTCACTTGAAACCATAATAATAGTAATGCCTTCTTCATCACGAAGCTTTACTAAGTGTTCCATAATTAGTTTTTTTGCACCAATATCGATACCACGTGTAGGTTCAGAAACCATTAATACATTGGGGCTTAAACTTAGCGCATTTGCTAGACACACTTTTTGTTGATTTCCACCAGACAACCGACCAACGTGTTGATGAGGCCCTGTGCAGCGAATGTCTAAGAGTTTAATCATCTCTTTTGCGTGTTTATTTGATTTTGTAATATTTAATAAACCAACTTTACTTAAGAAGTCTCGTTTAACGGTGAGTGCATTAAATATAATGTTTCTCTCGATACTTTCTTCTAGCAAAAGACCAATACCCTTTCTGTCTTCAGAAACAAAGGCAACACCAGAACTAAGAGCATCGCCAAGCTTTGAAAAATCAATAGTTTTTCCAAAAATTTCAACGTTACCAGTGGCTGGATATATTCCCATTATGCCGTTTGGAATTCCAATTTTACCTTGACCTGCTAAACCACCAATACCAAAAATTTCGCCTTTTTTTACTTCAAAGTCCACGCCTTTTACTTTTTCACCAGGCATGTCAACAGTTAGGCCTGAAACCTTTACTGCTGTTTCTGCTGAAGTTAAATCGATTTCTTTTTTATTATCTACAAGTTTTTCAATTTTACGACCAACCATAAGTTGTGCAATTTCAACAACGTCAGTATCTTTAATTGCCTTTGTTTCAACTTCTTGTCCATCACGTAAAATAGTCATAGAATTTGCAACATCCATAACTTCTGACAATCGGTGTGTAATAAAAATAATTGCAATGCCTTTAGCAGCAATTGCTTGCATTACTTCCAAAAGCTTTGTTGCCTCACTTTCAGTGAGTACCGCAGTAGGTTCATCAAACACAAGAACCTTTACCGCTGTTTTATCAATTTCGCGTGCTATTTCAACAAATTGCATATACCCAACTGGTAAACCTGCAACTTTACTGTATTCATCAATATTCATCCCAATTGAATCAAGTGAATCCTTTGCATCATTATTTATTTGTTCCCAATCGAGTTTTTCTAAGCTAGGTCCAAAAACACGACTTAGTACAGTAGGTACAGTTGGTTCACGTCCAATTTTAATATTTTCTGCAACGGTAAATCCTGGAATAAGCATAAATTCTTGATGAACCATGCCAATACCAGCTTTCATTGCATCGTTAGGAGAAGAGAAGTTTACACTCTCGCCATCAACTTTTACAATACCTTCAAAACCACCAGTTTGGTGAATAACTTTCATACCAAAAAGAATGTTCATAAGGGTTGATTTACCCGCACCGTTTTCACCAATTAAGGCAAAAATTTCACCTGGCTTAACACGCAGAGAAACATTCTTTAATACGGCATTATCGCCGTAAGACTTTGATATGTTTTCCATTTGTAATACATATTCAGATTTCAAAACAATAACATCCTTTTTTTATTATGATAGTAACATTTTTTATAGTAGAGCATTAATAAACACAAATTTGTGCATATTAAAACTATACCATAAAACACAAAGTACACTCACCATTGATGCTTCATGTACTTTGTGTTGAATAATTAATTATATATTGTAAATTATTAATTATTAAAAGTTGTAGTAATCACACATAATCATGTAGAAGTTATCAATTGAGCCTTCTGCATCTTCATAAAGTGAAAGTGTTGAACCATATTCACCTGATTGTGCAATAACTTTGTTAATACTTTTTTCTAATTCTACTGGGTTGTGACGATCAGTGAATTCACCTGCAGCATATCGCATTGCATAGTCTGTCCCAGCTTCTACCATTAACATGTTAATAGAAACAGGGAAAGTACTTACACGGCCTTCATTTCCAAGAGCTGTAACTTTTTCATCGATTTGTTCTAACATGTATTGAACATCGCCTTCATGACCTTCAGTTGAAATGTTAAGAGCAGCTGGGAATCCGTGGTAAGGAGAAGGACAGCATTGTAGTGAGTATACACCACCTTGTTCGATTACAGAACGGATAAGAGGTTCTTGCATTGAACAGTTAGTTGAGAAGAATACAGTGTCTTTTCCGTATTCTGCTAATTTTCTTGGAACGTCTTCAACGATAAATTGTTGTGCACCAGATACACCAGCATCCCCAGTAGGGTCTGGAGCAGTTGCTTCAACATATTCCATTCCTGCAGCTTCAGCTGTTTCCATGAATAAATTTCGGCGTGCAGCAATTGTTTCGTAACCTAAGTGACGAGGGAAAGAATAGTGTACAAATGTTTTTGCACCTTGTTTTTGTGCTTGCTCAACTAATGTGCGTCCTACACCTAATTCGTCTACTAACATAACAATGTCAGCTACAGCAGCAATCTCACGTGGAGGTTCTGCAGCAACACCTGTTACGAACAACATATCAGGACGTGTTTCGCGTACTTTTTCAATTGCAGCAATAGCACCTGGTACAGCTTGTACGAATACAATAGCTTTAACTTCTGGATCACTAGCTAATTGAACAACACGTGAAATAGTTGTTTCAACTTCTTCATTGAATCTGTCTGGATATGTAGCTGTTACAATTTGTCCAGGATACATTTCAGCCATTTTTTGTGCAGCTTGGAATTCTTCTTCACCTTGTGAAACCGTTCCTGTAATGATACCTACTTTGTAGTTATCAGAAGTTGCTGCAGCATCGTCGCGTCCACCTGCAAATGCAAATGTTACACTCAATACCATCAACACAAGTAATAGATTTTTTTTCATAAAAATCTCCCTTTTTTTTTGAGGGAACGATATGTCAACGACACTAATCGGCAACACTCTGCATGTATTGCAATGGTTGCAAATGATAAAACTATCACTTCCCTTTTTTTGTAATTTATTAAAAATCTATTAATTCTACAATAAATTTATAAAAAAATCAATGTTAAATTTGTTCAAAAAAGGTAAAAAACTATATATTAATAAAAATTTATACATTTTTTGTTAGAAAAACTCAAAAAAAATGCATAAATATGTATTTTTCACAGTAAAATTAGTCTTAACTTTAACTAAATATCCCTCTTGTAGAATAGTGAGTACGTGGGAATGTGATGATATTTTTTTTAAACATAAAAAAAGACTTGTGATATTCACAAGTCTTTTGGGCGGCGAGGGGATCGAACCCCCGACAACCTGGGTGTAAACCAGGTGCTCTCCCAGCTGAGCTAGCCGCCCGATATGAATATATATTATCAAAAACGAATAAACTAGTCAATACCTAAAATACACTTTTTTAAGATTTTTTATATTTTTTTTTACTACAAGTATATGTCTGAGAGTGATAATATTATTACAACTCATACAAAAAAAGCTTAAGCCAAAATAATGGCATAAGCCCTGTACAAACAGCATACATTCTTAAACAAGTGCTCTATACGACGCCCATGCCTTATCAGATTTTCCAATATGACTTAGTAACCACGTAACTAAATAATCATAAAACTTCAAACCTTGCTCAACCGTACTATCTTGTAATCGTGTTATATATCTTCCAACTTCTTCAACAAAAGCCTTGTGTTGTTGTTTATGGAAATCTGAAGTTGTATACCCAAAATTATCAAAAAGAGTTTCCTCTTGTCCAAAATGATAAATAGTGTAGTCTACTATTTCTTTTAAAACTCTATCTCTATTTTGAGTATACACCTCTAAACCTTTTTCAAGTATATCATAAAATGTATTTATTATACCTACAAGTTTTTTATGCTGTTCATCAATTTCGATTACATCCAGCAGATACTTATCATCCCACACTATTTTGCTAATCATTTGTTACTCCTTCAATAAATAGTTTATTATAGTATAACTTAAACAATACAAAATGCAAGTAACAAAATCACATAAAAAAAAGGTTCATTCGTAATTACTTACAAAAGAACCTTTTGAGCTGCACTGGATTCGAACCAGTGACCCACGCCTTA
>CAZUPJ010000126.1:0-4997 GCA_964622185.1 uncultured Treponemataceae bacterium | reverse complement strand
AGAAAAAGCACTCTCATCGACTATAATAAGTATAGGTGATGTTTCAGCCGTAGATGCCTATACTGTTGATTTGCAGATGTCAGCAATACGAGAACTAGTTAGAATTTCTTGGACACGCTCTGAAAGTTTAATTACTGATTTTTATCTAGCAGCTAAAAGTCAATTTGAAGCGGGTAGTTTAAGTGATGAATATTTTGATGAAATTATACGTGCATTTACGGCATTGTCGTCAAGTAGTGCAGGGGATTATTTATCTCAATATCTTGAGGAACTAAACAAGCGGCAAGAAGAGAACAAAGCCTACAGTGAGTTGATAGTACTTTCTGTTATTCAATCTCTTGGGCTGTTGGGAAATAAAGTTGCGTTTGATGCATTGTTGTATACAACATACTTAAGTTATCCAGAGCACATTGTTCTTGCAGCAAGAGATGCTTTGGTTACGTTGAAGTGGTAAAAATAAAAAATCAATTCTCTTTTTCTCCAACTGTGCTTGCAGCCTTTATTATTGCATTTTTGCTGTATACAAATATAATTACGGTAGCAAATAGAAATTCTTTTTTGTCTATTATACCAATGCATACTATAAACTCTTTAAAAGCTACAATAATTTCTAACCCATCAAAAACAAATAGTGGAAATTTCTATTCTGTCCAATTAGAGGTATTTTCAGTAGAAAGCGAAACGGTTACATCGCAAGCTAAGGGTAGAGTACAGTTATTAATACCAGCTGAAATTGTAGAAGCTTTGTATCCTGGTAAACTGTATTCAAAAGTATACCAAACTGCAGGGAATCAGTTACCTATAATTGAGCAAGGCTTGCAAATAGGTGCGAATGGATATTTCATGACTAACAGTATAGATGAATCGCAATATCCTGTTTTTATATCTAATATAATTAAAGAAATTGGTTGGGAAAATAACCTATCAAAATTAAGAGCATTTTTTAGGCTTGAGTTTAAAAGACTTTTGTATGCGTGGAACGATGCTGGGGGACTATTACTTGCTTTGCTATCTGGATCAAGGGAATACACAAATACTGATTTAGCTGAGGGCTTTAGAAATGCTGGAATTTCACATATTTTAGCACTTTCGGGAATGCATCTTTCACTGTTTGCTGGAATAGCTCTTGCTGGTGGAAAATTTTTTGGAGGAAAAAAAATAGGAACACTGTTTTCACTTGTGGCTGTTATTCTTTTTGTGTGGTTTGCAGGACTTTCACCTTCTTTACTTAGAGCACTTTTGTGTACTCTTATTGCCCTTATTTTGCAGTTTTGCTCTTTGCCGGGAGTATCAGGTAATGCTGAAATTATATTTAGATTTATTAGTCCTTCATTTGTAAGTATTAGGTTAATTCGTATATTATCGCTATCTTTTTTAATTCATATATGCTTTTTCCCTCAGGACATATTTACAGCTGCGTTTATGCTTTCGTATGGTGCTCTTGTGGGGATAGCTTTAGCTGAGTATCTTATAAAACCGTGGATTGTTCGTATTTTACCATCAAGTTTAGCAAGCTCATTATCGGCAGCAATAGGAGCACAATTATGTACAACACCTGTATCTATTAGTTTGTTTGGAACTCTGGTGCCAATTGGAATTATATCTTCGGTGGTTGTTTCTCCAATAGCACTGTTATTTTTAGTATTCGGCATGTTTGGCATTGTAATAAGTTTTATTATCCCCTTTCTTTTATATCCAATTGGTGATATAATACAATTGGTTTACTGGGTTTTGGAATGGATTGTTTTGTGGTTTTCACAATTTCCTCCAGTGCAATTTTGATAAAAGGCTAGACAATATGAACAGAAAAATTGATTATAATTCACCTCAAGCATTAAAAGGCTTTTTAGAAAGTAGAGAAATGGCAATGCAAAAAAAATTTGGTCAAAATTTTTTAGTTAATGCAAGTGCTCGAGAAAAATTATCTGAAATGCTTGATGTGAACGAGCAAACTACTGTATGGGAGATTGGCCCTGGACTTGGAGCATTAACTGAAGGTGTATTAAAAAGGGGAGCGAAATTAACTGCTTTTGAAATAGACAGAGGCTTTGCTACTGCTTTACACGATATTTTTGAAGACTACGAAAAGGGTGGGACATTTTCTATTGTTTTAGGGGATGTATTAAAAACTTGGAAAAAAGAAGCCAAAAATGGATTGCCTAGTAGACTTTGTGGTAATTTGCCGTATAATATTGCAGCAACCATAATAGCCGACACTATAACGGAAGGGGTACGTTTTGACCGCTGTGTTTTTACTGTACAAAAAGAAGTAGCACTTAGAATGGCAGCTCTTCCTGGTACGAGTGACTATTCATCTTTTTCTGTTTTGTGCCAATGGGCATTTGACATAAAACCCATTATGGATTTATCGGGTGGGAGTTTTTGGCCAAGACCAAACGTAGACTCCCGTGCCGTGATATTTACAAAAAAGGAAAATTTTCCAAACTGTAAAAGTCCTGAGCATTTTATGAAAATTCAGCGTTCTTTATTTGTATCGAGGCGAAAAACCATAAAAAACAATTTGAGCAAATTTTATGGCAATACTGAAAAGGCTGAAGAAATTTTATCGATAGCAGGCATAGATGCAGGGGTTCGAGCCGAAAAATTAGATGTTAAAACCCTTTTACATTTGAGCGATGTTAGCTTTGAAAACGGTGGTTTTGAATGAGTATTACGCATAATAGTAGTATTATAAAAGAAAAAATACACGAAGCCTGCATTAAAAGTGGTAGAGATAGCAGCGAGGTAAAACTTATGGCTGTTAGTAAGTTTCATCCGATTGAAGAAATCCATGAAGCCTACGATGCAGGATTACGATTGTTTGGAGAAAACAGGGTTCAAGAAGCTGTAGAAAAATTTTGTACTTTAAATTTAAGTGATTTAGAATTACACTTGATAGGCTCGTTACAACGAAATAAGGTTAAAAAAATTTTACCGCTTGTAACGTGTATTCAATCAATTGATAGACTAGAATTATTACAAGAAATTGCAAAACATGAAGATGCAAAAAGAGTTTCATTACTATTAGAAGTACATACTGGTGAAGAATCTAAAAATGGATTTAAATCTGTAATTGACGTAGAGAATGCTATACGGTATGCTGCAACAGAAGGTTTACATATTTCTGGATTTATGACTATGGCACCTTTTACCGATGATATAAATAGAATAAGAAAATCATTTATTCATTTGCGAGAAACTGCACAAAAAATGAAAGAACTGTTTCACAATTTGCCGCTTACTGAGCTTTCTATGGGAATGTCTAATGATTATGAAATTGCAATTGAAGAAGGTGCCACTATAGTTAGGGTAGGAACGGCGATTTTTGGAAAAAGAATGTAATTTTTTAAGAGGAAAAATTGAATATCAAGAAATTAGTATTATTAGTTATATTTTCCACAATGGTTTCAACTGTTTTTGGACAAACAGTTATAGAAATTGAGTCCTTTACAGAAGATAATATTCCTTCATGGGCACATGATGCTAGAAGGATGAGTATAATAACCATAGGTTCAATTCCATTTACTACACTTGCTACTACATTGGGTTATACAGTAATTAGGTATGCAATAAATGATTTTGATGCTGAATATGTTCCAAACCCTTTTCCAACTTCGTCTACCGCTGCAAATCTAAACAGAAAAGAGCAAATAGGAATTATTTCTACTGCGGCAGCATTAGGGTTAGTGATTGGAATTACAGACTTAATTGTTATAAAAGTGAAAGAAAGCAGGGAAGAAAAAGAAATACAAAGAGAGCAATCGGAACGAATTATTATAACTCCAATGCATTCTGAAGGCAGTAAAGAAGAATGAGTTCAATATCCTTTATTGCAGAAAACATAGAGCCGATACGCCTAGATGCATATGCTGCAACTAGTCAAGGAATTAGCAGATCTCGACTAAAAAATGGCTTACAAACATTACAAGTAAACGGAAAAGATGCAAAAATATCTTTAAAACTTCTTGGCGGCGAAAGTGTTTTTTTAGAATGGGAAGACCCTGTTCCTGAAAAAATTGAATCTCAAAATATTCCACTTTCAATTATTTTCGAAGATGAGTATGTGTGTGTAATTGATAAAGCACAAGGTATGGTAACACATCCAGGAGCTGGGAACATGAGAGATACGTTGGTTAATGCACTTCTTTATCACCGAGGGCAAGGAGATATTGAAATACATGATGAACAGACTGCAGACATTGCTCTTAGAGCAGGAATTGTACATAGACTAGACAAGGATACCTCAGGTTTAATAATTACCGCGAAAGACAGGGATACAGAAGTTTTTTTACAAGAACAGTTTAAGAATAGACGTACTCAAAAAGAATACATTGCAATAGTACAAGGTCATCCACCTAAGCATTCTGGTTCAATTAAAACACAGATTGAACGGCATCCAAAAAATAGAAAATTATTTACAGTAACTGAGGATAAAGCTCGCGGTAAATTTTCTCATACAAAATATCGTTGTGTAGGCATCTATGGACCATATTCATTGTTACGGCTTAACATTAAAACTGGAAGAACACATCAAATTCGTGTGCATTTAAAGCATTTGGGTTGTCCTATTTTGGGAGACCCTCTGTATGGAAAAAAAGATGTTCTTTTTCCAAATGCAACATTAAAGCTTCATGCAAGAAGGCTGGGGGTTAGGCTTCCTCCTAAGTCAAAGCCAAACGATGAAATATTTGGTGAAATTACAAGTCCCGTATATAAATCTCAGCGAATAGAAGATTTTGTTTTTTTTACATCAAGCACTCCAAAACATTTTTTAATGCTTATGAAAGCGTTAAAAGAAAAGTATGCACGAAGCCAATTTGCTGGTTATTAATTAAAACCAAATCGCGTGATCTGTGGATAAAAAAGACTATTAGGAATTGAGAATTGGGAATTGTAATATTACATAAAGATAAGAATTTTCTCGTAATAGATAAACCTCAAGGTTTGCCATCTGCACCTTTAACTGAAACAGATGAAAATAACGCTTTTAGTATGCT
>CAZUPJ010000125.1:0-5051 GCA_964622185.1 uncultured Treponemataceae bacterium | reverse complement strand
CTTTTCCCTTTGAATAGACTTTTTGAAGATTATGTTTTTAAGCATTTACAAGAAAAATATAAATCAAAGTATAAGAGTATCAAAGCTCAGTCTAAACAGTATCATCTTGTTGAGTCAAAAAATAAATTCAAGCTAATACCAGACATAGTTATGGAAATCAAAGATAAAATTATTATTTTAGATACCAAATGGAAACTCGTTGATTCATCTTCCAGTGATGGTAAAAGTGGTGTATCTCAATCTGATTTGTATCAACTTTATGCTTATGGAAAGAAATATCAAACAAAAACTAAGAAGAAAATTGAACTTGTTTTAATATATCCAAAAACTGAAAGGTTTGCTAATTCTGATACATGGTATTTTGAAGAGGGTGATAATTCGTTACCTATAAGTATTGTTCCATTCGACTTAGAGCCAAAGAATGGAAACGAATGTGAACTTCTTTTTGAGTTAACAGGCAATGAAGTTTTACTTTAATTTTATCTATGCATGATTGAGAGAGTTATTATGGGGAAAAAAAGAATTAATAAAAACATAATCAAATTCCCTCAAGTAGAGGCATTGGAAAAAGATGTACATGAACTCAAAGAAAATCTTGAAGCCTTGTTAATGGAACACGATGAACTTGTTCATATAGTATGCAAAAATATTGAAACCTCTTATATGCTTTCGCTTGGTTACTTAGAATACAAGGCGTATGAATTGCAGTGCACATCATTGCGCTTAAAACGAAAAGTTGAACTGATTCAAGCAAAGATAAATAGACAAGAAACCGTTATACTTGAAAAAATTGAAGACATATTAGATACAGAATTTTCAGAATATCAAAAAAAGCTTGAAGTAGAAATTGAAAAAATGAATAAGGCACTTGAAAGAGGTAACTCTAAATCTCTTTCGTTAAAAGAAACAAGTGAATTAAAAAAATTATATAATCAAATTGTAAAATCATTGCATCCTGATTTAAACCCGAATGTTTCTCATTCTCAAATTGCCCTTTTTCAAAATGCAGTATCAGCATACGCAAATGGTGATTTAAAGACATTAAGGATTATTGGCACCATGGTTGGCGAAATTATGGAATTGAATACTGATGAAACACAACTATCTTTTTTGCTTAAAGAAAAAGAAAGACTTCAAAAAGCAATAGAACTAATGCAAAGCAATATTACTGAAATTAAAAAGACGTACCCGTATACCTTAAAAGAGATTATTGATAATGAAAAACTTCTAAATACAAAAAAGGTAGAATTAGAAGAAACCATTGAACAATATCAAAATCTTTTAATCAGTTATAACGAGCGAATAAGTCAGATGGTGAGGTAGAGTATGAGTGAAATCGTAAAATCAGAAGCAAAAAATATTGTGGCATTAAGAAATAACGCAGATAGTGCTCTTATGATACCTAAACCCTTTGAGCAAGAAATTTTTCTTTTTGAAACGTATATAGCTGGAACAAGTTTTATTGAAGATATAGAAGAAATATCAAAAAAGCTCGATAAAAATGAAAGACTTGATTTTTATCGAGAACCAAATAACAAGCATGATAATAATGCTATAGTGATTAAGAACTCAAAGGGACTAAAACTCGGCTACGTTCCACGGGTTGACAATATTGTTTTTTCACGATTAATGGATGCAGGTAAGTTGCTTTTTGGGAAGATAGAATCTATAGAAATAAAGGGTGACTGGGTAGAAATAACCATAAGAATTTTCCTTAAAGAATAATACTCACACCCCTGTAACAGTAAAAAGCGTTAAGGGTCCGGGTGAATCGCAACGTCCCAGCGGTTTTTTGCTACTTTTTTGACGCCAAAAAAGTAGAGAAGAAAAAAGTTCCTACGCTTCCAAGCATAAATTCATATTAGAAAAAAATCCAGTATTGTGTTATACTATACATAGGAATTATTATGAAAAGTAACAACCTTATTGTAAAAAATATTTCAATTCGTACAATAAAAGTTGGCAATGAAGATTATATTTCATTGACGGATATTGCAAGGCAGAAAAATTCTGCAGAACCAAAAGATGTTGCAAAAAATTGGCTACGTTCAAAAAACACCTTTGAATATTTGGGGCTTTGGGAGCGTCTAAACAATGGCAGGAAGCAATTCTTTTACAATGAGCCCAGGTCGATGGATTGAAATTACTAACTGCAAAGCAATGGAAAGAAAAAAATCCAAAGCTCAAGGGCAACATAAGAGATTATGCCTCTGTAAATGAGTTAATCTGTCTTTCAAATATGGAAAATATAAATGCTGTTTTGATTGAGGATGGTATGTCTCAAAAAGATAGACTTATAAAACTAAATCAGATTGCTATTCAGCAGATTAGTGTTTTGCAATCAGTTGAAGATAGAAAGTTGTTGAAATAGAATTTTCACGTTTCAAACAAGAAGTTATTTGTAGCTTATTTACATAATACTAGTTAAAATTATTTATGGAGGAAATAATATGCAAAATTTAGAAGATGCTTTTAAGAAAAATGCTAAAACAAAAACACAGGAAAGCTTCTTCCGGTGACGACAATAAAGAATTATTCCAATGCGCTGAAGGAAATAATTGAGCTTCTCGACTTAAGAAATGACTTAAGTGTAAAGGACAATAATTTGTTTTATACAAATGCAGAATCTTTTCCAAAAGCGAAAGAAAAAATAATGAATCATCCAGATTTTTTGAAAAAAAATAAAAAGGGGGCTTCTTGGGGTGGTCTATATAGCTGCACCTTGAATTCTTATGAGAGATTTTTAAAAGACTTTTCAATCAAAAGCTGATAAAGGTTAGTTTTATGTAATGAATGGAGTTTTGATACGAAACCTCCACACTCTGCGAATGAAGCGTTAGCGGAACCCCGCAAAGCCCGACCCGCCTTTGGCGGGTGGTGTCCATATCAATTCAGTAGAGCCAATACCCACTTGTAGATTTTTCAATTTAGTAGTACAATAATAATAATGAAAGAAAGTGCAGAAAATCTTAATACACATGCAATAGAACTCGCTTCTCAAGGACATTTTACTGAAGCTATTGCTTGTTTTAAGAGGGCTATCGGAATTGACAAAGCAAACCTTCTCCTTTGGTACAACCTTGGCGTAACGTACAGGGATTCGGGTGATTTAGAGTCTGCAAAAGAGGTTTTACTTACCGCATATGAAATTGATGAGTATGATGAAGACCTTTTGGAAACTCTTGCTCTAGTTTTTTATACACTCGACGAAATAGACGAGGCTTTTAATTTTTGTGCCCGATGTATAGAAATAAATGAAAATAATCCCCGCATTTGGAACACTGTTGGTGTTCTTTATTTTGCACGAAGCGAATTTTCTGAAGCTTGTGTTGCCTTTGAAAAAGCGGTAACACTCTTTCCTTATTACTATGATGCTCTTTTTAATCTTAGGGACACCTATGAAGAAATAGGAAATGTTGCAGGAAAAGAAGATTGTGATGCTCGCTTAAAAGCTTTAAAGGATACAGGCACTTATGCGTGATTTAGGATTAGTAACGGAGATTACTCCTTCAGGCTTGGTAAAGATTCTTCCCGTTATTGATGGAGCGTGTTTAAGCTGTACTGTAACTGGTTGTGCAAAAAGGGGAAAGCCCTTTTTTGTAACAAACCCTCAAAGTATTCCTCTTGAAGTTGGAAGTCACGTAAAGGTAGTAGAATCTAAAAAGCATCAAGCAATACAAACCATTGTAAACGTGTTTATTCCGATTATCATTGCCGTAGCAACGTACGTTCTCCTAGCCACGCAAACACATGCAAGCGATGGTGCCAAGGCAGGACTTAGCCTTTTAGCACTTTTTACCTCTTGCCTTATTCTTTTTTTTATATCAGCAAAGAGAAAACTTGTACAAAGTGAAATTGTAGACACAGTGGAAGATGCCCCACCTTCTAAGTGAGGCTTTTATATTTTTTTACTGAGCTAAAATCATTGTATCATGATTATCGTTTAAAGCACTTACATACTCAGGGGTAACTTTTTCATCTATATAATCACTTGACAAAATTTGAGCACCACTATCCATTGCTGCTTCATGCTGTTCTTGTGTGTAGCGAAGCCATTCGCTTATAAATGTACGAACAATGTAGCCATCTTGTATTAAGCCTTGTATTCTCTCTTTATCTTGTATAGCCTCATTTTCAATTACAAAGCAGCTTTTTGGCGATAGTCTCATTATAAATGCTTTTTGGTCTTCTATGTTTCGCTTTTCATATTCGTCTGTAATATTTCCTCTGTGGAAAAGAACAAGAATCTTATCTTGAAGTTCATTTAAATAGGGAAAGCCATTATTTTTGCGCATAGCTTCCATTGACTCATATTCGCCCATCATTTGTGTTGGTACAAATAATTTTTCTTTAAGCACGTTTTCTATGAGTTCTTCAAATAAAGATATATCTTCTATTGTCATAGTTTTAGTTTCATCGTCTTTAAAAGAATGATTTTTAAACTCAAACATTATTGTTATTGGTATATGCCCTTTATTATAATTTGACCAAAGCACAACTTCTTCTAATGCAAGTTCTAAGTTTGGTATCCAAGAGTTTGGGTCAATAAGGTTTTCATGTTGAACAATAAAACCATCAAATTCTCCATTATAGCGAGAAATATCCCATTCAAAACTTCTTATTCCTAGGTTTAACTGATCAGTTGTATTTGGATGCTCATAATTCATATTATCATACCCAAGTATTGGAAAAAAAAGAGTTGAAACAAATGCAGCTATAGAACCTTGATGCTCTTTATAACTATTATGCGTTGCCAAGGTTCTTAGTTCGTTATATTTTATTTCACTTGCTTCTGAAAGCTGAAAACTACAGAAGTCTTCTTCATTAATTTTTTCTGCCATCTTTGTAGAATATGTTAACTCAAGCTCTCTCATTCTTTTAATTTGATTGCTGATGCTTTCTTTTTCATCTCTTTTTCCTTCTGCTAGTAGAAGAAACCACAAAATAGCAAAAAATAGTACTATGCCTGTTAAAATACACACTATAATGTTTTTTTCTGTTTTTTTCATATAACCTCTTTTGTTTATTATACCATATTTCTTCTTATTGCA
>CAZUPJ010000124.1:0-5163 GCA_964622185.1 uncultured Treponemataceae bacterium | reverse complement strand
ACAACAATATTTTTCTGATTTTAAAGTATTGGTATACGAAAATAATTCTGAAGATAATACAAAAAATGTACTTGAAGAAGCAAAAAATGCCTACTCTTTTTTAGAATACTTTGCATTTAACTACACACAAGAAGAACTAGAAGCAGTAGCTACAATTAAAGTAATACCAAGCATGAAACAATGTAGAATTCAACATATTGCAAAAGGCAGAAATTTTCTCCTAGAAAAACTCGCACATGAATACAGTAACTTTTCAACAGTACTTGCATTTGACTCTGATGTATACTATTTTAATCCATACAACATAGTAAAAAAAATGTACACATTTATAACTCAAAATTTTGATGTGTTAAGTGTGAATGGGTTAACAAAAATGTTTAAATACCGAGATGCATATGCTTTCCGCTCAAGTAGTTATCCTTATGGTCCCGAATATCTAGGTACTACATGGTGGAAAGAAACAGTACCTGTTATCCAACAACGTTATAAAAAAAATCAAATTTTACCAGTATACTCAGCTTTTGGAGGTGCTGCCTTTTATAAAACACAAGACTATATAAAAAGCGGCTATTTTGCACTGCATACAAAAACTTCACTCGAAGTACAACAAGAAATAATCACGGTGAACCCGACGTCAAAGCGAGACGATGCAGCACCAATACATGCTCCAATTGAAAATACTAACTACAATGCACCTATTGTATGTGAACACGTACCTTTTCATTACACTCTGTATAAGCAGGGGTGTAGCAAGCAATACATTGATACATCTTGGAGAATACTTTTTATGTAGTAATAAGTTATACTGCGTATTACTACATATAGTTATGAATTAAATATTTTTGAACTTATTAAGGATTTCTAAACATATGCAACATTTCACACCTGATATCTCATTCATATTACCTATTTATAAAACGCCTGAAAAATTTCTTTCAAAATGCGTGCAAAGTATTACTAATCAAACTCATACTAATATTGAAATTATACTCGTCGATGATGGTTCTCCCGATAATTGTCCTTCAATTTGTGATAATTTTGCTAAAACAGATGAAAGGATTACCGTTATACATCAAAAAAATGCAGGTGTTGGAAATGCTCGTAACACAGGGCTAAAAACAGCTAAAGGGGAATGGGTATGCTTTGTAGATTCAGATGATTGGATAGATACAACAACAGCTTCAAGCATAATAAGAGAAGCAAACGAATATTACACTAGATACAATGCTCATGCTGATGTAATAATGTTTAATTACATAAAAGAATATGGACGCGTTTCAACTACGATGGGGAGTATTAAATCGAAAGAGAGTGTCTTTACTCAAGAAAATCTGCAAGAATTACAAGTGCTAACACTAGAGCTCACAAGTAATGTTGCAAATATTTGGTCAAAGGTTTATAACAAAAGATTTTTAATACAGAACAATTTTTTTCTAAATACAACACTTTCATTTGGAGAAGACATTGAATACAATGTACGCGTTTTTCAAAAAATTACTAATGCACTGATATTGCCGAATCATTTTTATCACTATCGATATGATGAGAATACCGCTTCTACAGCATTCAATGAAAACTATGCCGATTATGTAAAATGGTTTATTTTAGCTCTATACACCGATGTACAACACATAAAAAATGATACAGTTTTTTTAAGTCCCTTTTATGTACGTTGCGTGCATACAGTTTTTAGCTTAACTGTTCGCTATACATTTCATAAGAATAATCCGCACCCCTATTCAAAAATGAAAGAACAGTTTTTAGATTTCTGTTCAAACAAAATAATACAAGACTCAATTCAAAATGCTACTTATTCTTCATTTTCATGTGCCAGAAAACTAGCTCTTTTTTGTTTAAAACATAATTTTTTTTTAGGATTATATCTTATTGCAAAAATACGGCAAATACAGTATAATGTTAAGCAATGAAAATAGTTAAGATTCAAGGCGGCCTTGGAAATCAAATGTTTCAATATGCATTTTCAAAAAGTCTTGAAAAACATGGACACCAAGTTTTTCTCGATACAAGTTTATATAAAAAGGCTATTATACGAGATGGAATAAATTACACACACAATGGCTTTGAATTAGAGAACGTTTTTTCTATTAAGTATTTAGAAGCTCCGAGTTATTTGGTTAAAAAACTCGCAACACTACCAAAGAATATTATTAGCCGTTTAAAAAGAAAATATCTTACAAAAAAAACACATTATATTGACAAGTTTTTTAGATACACACCTGAGATACTTACCCAAACAAAGGATACTTACCTCGAAGGCTATTGGCAAACAGAAAAATATTTTACAGGCATAGAAAAAGATATTAGAGATACATTTCAATTCAATAATGTAGTATCAAAAAAAACAAAAAATGCAATAGAACTTATAAAAAATAATAGTGTATGTAGCATTCACGTGAGACGCGGAGATTATCTCAATGAGAAAGCACATGCGGTTTGTACAGAAATCTATTTTAATAATGCCATTCGCCATGTACTACAAGCAAATACTATCACACATTTTTTTGTATTTTCTAATGACATTGCTTGGGCAAAAGAAAATCTTAATTTTCAAAATATTCAAACAATGTTTGTAGATTGGAACATAGGCACTGATAGCTGGCAAGATATGTATATAATGAGTAAGTGCCAGATAAATATTATTGCAAACTCAAGTTTTAGTTGGTGGGCAGCATGGCTCAATGAACATAAAGCTAAAAGAGTCATAGCTCCATCCGTATGGAATAAACGAGAACTTGACTATAAAGATAACTATTATAAATTTGATTTTTCAGAAATTGTTCCCGATACATGGGAACGAATTTCAATATAACGTAAGGAAGACAGTATGAAAAAAGCATTAATATCAGGTATTACGGGTCAAGATGGTGCTTACTTAGCAGAATTTTTACTCAAAAAAGGTTATGAGGTACACGGAATAAAAAGAAGAGCTTCAAGTTTTAACACAGAGCGAATTGACCATCTTTATCAAGATCCACACGTCGAAAATAAGAATTTTATTTTACACTATGGTGACTTGACCGATACATCAAATTTAGTACGTATCATTAAAGAAGTAGAACCAAATGAAATCTACAATCTTGGGGCTCAAAGTCACGTACAAGTTTCATTTGAAGTTCCCGAATATACTGCAGATGCTGATGGTATAGGAACACTTAGAATATTAGAAGCAATTCGCCTTTTAGGGATGGAAAAAAAGATACGTGTATACCAGGCATCTACAAGCGAGCTTTTTGGAAAAGTACAAGAAATACCACAGAAAGAAACTACGCCATTCTATCCGCGAAGTCCTTATGCAGTAGCAAAACTCTATGCATACTGGATTGTTGTAAATTATCGAGAAAGTTATGACATGTACTGTTGTAATGGTATTCTTTTTAATCATGAAAGTCCGATACGCGGTGAAACCTTTGTGACAAGAAAAATTACTAGGGCTGTAGCCCGCATTAAGCTTGGTCTCCAAGATTCCCTTTACATGGGTAATATTGATGCAAAGCGTGACTGGGGTTTTGCAGGTGACTATGTAGAGCTTATGTGGTTAATGCTGCAACAAGAAAAGGCTGATGATTATGTCATGGCTACAGGCATTACAACAACAGTACGCGATTTTATAACAATGGCGTTCAAGGAAGTAGGTATCGAAATAGAATACAAAGGCGAAGGTATTAATGAAATTGGGTATGATAAAGCAACTGGAAAAGAAATTGTAAAAATTGACCCAAGATATTTTAGACCCGCTGAAGTTGAGCTATTAATTGGAGATCCAACAAAGGCAAAAAAAGAACTAGGATGGGAACCAAAGGTACAACTACCAGAACTTGTTAAAATGATGGTAGAAAACGATGTAAAACTTGCAAAAAAAGAATTACATCTCAAAGAGGGTGGTTTTGAAACCCAAAATTATTTTGAGTAATTGAGAATTAGGAATTATAGAGATGAATAAAGATGCGAAAATATATGTAGCAGGACACAGAGGACTCGTTGGAAGTGCTATTATAAAAGGCCTTCAAAAAGATGGATACTCAAACATTATTACAAAAACACACGCAGAACTAGACCTCCTCAATCAAGAAACAGTATTCTCCTTTTTCAAAGAAGAAAACCCTGAATACGTATTTTTAGCAGCTGCAAAAGTAGGAGGTATTGGAGCAAATTCAACCTATCCTGCAGATTTTATTTATCAAAACATGATGATTGGTTTTAATGTTGTACACGCAGCATATAAAACAGGTGTAAAAAAACTTTTAAATCTAGGTTCTTCTTGCATTTATCCAAAACAGGCAGAACAACCTTTAAAAGAAACAAGTCTTTTAACGAGTGAACTTGAAGCAACAAATGATGCCTATGCATTGGCAAAAATTGCTGTAATAAAACTTTGTACAGCCTATAATATTCAGTATGGAACAAACTTTTTATCTGCTATGCCAACAAATCTTTATGGGCCAGGTGATAACTACAATTTACAAAACTCACATGTTCTTCCTGCAATTATTCGAAAATTTCATGAAGCAAAAGCAACAGGGAAACATGAAGTTACTCTTTGGGGAGACGGAAGTCCATATAGAGAATTTTTGTACTCAGAAGATTTAGCAGAAGCACTTATTTTTTTGATGAAAGAAAAAGATGCAAAAGATATTAGGATTGGAGAGCACCCATTGACATGTGTATTTGACTTTATTAATATAGGAAGTGGTTCTGACTTGCAAATAAAAGAATTAGCAGACATTGTATATAAAACAATATATGGTGAAAACCCAAAAAATAAGTGTACAATAAACTGGGATACAACAAAACCTAACGGTACACAAAAAAAATTAATGGATTCTAGCATGCTTTTTAAACTAGGATTCACACCAAAAGTAAATCTTGAAGAAGGGATAAAAATAGCGTATCGCGATTTTTTAGAAAATACTGCATGAAAATTTTACAAATAATTACACTTTCAAATTTAGGTGGTGCTCAAAGTGTTGTAGTAGAACTAAGTAATGCTCTACACAAAAATGGTCATGAAGTTTTAGTTTTATCAAAAGATATAGGTCCCATGTGGGAGTTATTCGATTCTAAAGTAAAAAAAATAAAGTGTAACACTTTTTGTCGTAATGTGGATGTAATAAATGACATAAAATCATTTCTATTAATAAAGAA
>CAZUPJ010000123.1:0-5203 GCA_964622185.1 uncultured Treponemataceae bacterium | reverse complement strand
AGACATTACACAAGCTTTAGAAAAGGTTTAAGCGTATTGAAATTAAAATGGTTCGACCTTTGTGTCGAGCCATTTTTTTAATGCCTGGTTAAAATCGTCACCTCAGATACGAAGTCGAGAGGTCTCATTTTTGGAGGATTTACAAAATGGAATATTTATTTGTGTTTGATATTGGTGGGGTTGTTGTTCGCGGTTTTTCAGTTTGGAGTAAAATTGTAGAAACAATGGGTCTTCATACTGTTGAAATGGAGCGAGGTCTTCCCAAAGATGGAACAGAATCGTGGGACATGTTCCAAGACATGCAGCGAGGAAAAATTTCGTCTATGGAGTTTCTTGTATATCTTGCAAAAGCCGAGGGTGTCGAAGAGCCAACTGAAAACTATTGGGAAACATACTTTTCTCCGACTCTTGATATAGAAAGCGATTTATTTTTAGAAGATTTACTGAAAAAAGGGCATCGTGTTGTTGCAGGTACTAACACACTACAAGAACACTATGACATTCACATAAAAAATGGCGATTATAAACGCTTTGAAAAAGTGTATGCATCTCACCTTATGGGAGAAGCAAAACCTGACAGCCCTTTTTGGCAAATCATTTTAGATGAAGAAAATAACATTAGGATTGAAAACAACCAAGAGCCTTTTAGTTTTAATCAAATGATTTTCTTTGATGATATGCAAGAAAACATTGACGCCGCTTTGGCTCTAGGCATAACGGCGATTCTTTTTACCGATGCAGCACAAGCAAAAAAAGACTTAGAAAAACTGGGTATTAGTTTATAGTATTGTCACAAAAAAATATTGCACGCTAGGTTGTTATGCCGTATAATAAAGCTATGAAAAGTTTAACGAAAGAACTGTGGTTTAATACCGAGAGAATGAGAGAGTATATTAATATTACCCCAACCGTTGAAGACCTCGTGTATGAATCAGGCGTACAAGAAGGGTTTGTGCTTGTAAATGCAATGCACATAACAGCAAGCGTTTTTATTAATGATGATGAAAGTGGCCTCCACCAAGATTTTGATGAATGGCTTGAAAAACTTGCTCCGCATGAACCTGTTGAAAAGTACCGCCATAATGTTGGCGAAATAAATGCAGATGCCCACATGAAACGCCAAATTATGGGTAGAGAAGTTATGGTTGCAATTACAAATGGCAAACTTCATTTAGGCCCATGGGAGCAAATTTTTTACGGTGAATTTGATGGTGGGCGAAAAAAAAGAGTGCTAGTAAAAATCATCGGTGAATAAAAAAACATGAAAACAAATTACGACACCGTTTTTAGCAAAACAATAGAAGAAATAAATAAAAACTCCCTATATGAAGTAATAAAACCTAGGTTATTGCTTCATGTTTGTTGTGCTCCTTGCTCTTCTGCGGTTTTAGAAAGATTAATAGATGTTTTTGCAACTTCAATTTATTTTTTTAATCCAAATATTCATCCAGAAGCAGAATATTTTAGGCGTTTAGATGAATTGAAATCTTTTTTGCAAAGATGCGAAACTAACCAAAATATCGAAGTGCATGTAGCTCCTTATAAGCCTGAAATCTATTTTGATGCTGTAGAAACAGAAAAGTACCCGCACTTAAAAATTGAAAGCGAACGTGGGGAAAGATGTAAAAAATGTTACAATTTGCGAATACAGGAAACGGCCGCGTATGCACTAGAAAATGATTTTAACTATTTTACAACTGCGTTGTCTATTAGTCCACATAAAGATGCTACTATGATAAATGAAATAGGTGAGGCTGTTCAAAAAAGTATAGAGACCGCAAACGGATCAAAAAAATCACCACAATATCTTTTTGCAGATTTTAAGAAGCAGAACGGATATAAAAGAAGTCTTGAAATTTCAAAAGAATATAATTTATACCGTCAAGATTATTGCGGTTGTGTTTTTTCTATGAGAAAAGGGGTATGATAAAAGGTTGCCGAAGTGGCAACCTTTTATTAATTTATCGAGCAATGATTTTTGCTAAGTTTTCGGCAGTATAGCCAAGTTCTTTTGCTACATCTCCACCAGGTGCTGATTCGCCAAAGCGGTCAATGCAGAATAAGTCGTCTTGTGATGATACAAAACCTTCCCATCCCATTTTACTTCCTGCTTCGGCAACAACTACGCGACCTTCGCCTATAATTGTTTTTTTGAGCATTGCATCTTGTTTTGCAAATAATTCTCTGTCTAATACTGAAACTACTCGAACTGTTTTACCATTTGCAAGTTTTGCTGCTTCAAGAGCAAGTGAAACTTCTGAACCAGTTGCTAAAACTGTAACATCTGCTTTTTCGCCACCTTTTTGTACAACATAGGCACCACATTTTGCAGTGTTTTTCCAGTCTGGATCGTCTTTTGCATATACTGAAATGTTTTGTCGGCTAAAGCCTAAACATACAGGTGTTTCGGTGCTTGCCATTGCCATTTCCCATGCAAGGTTTGATTCTTCAGCATCACCTGGGCGAATAACGCTTACATTTGGAATACAGCGTAAACTTGCCAATGTTTCAACTGGTTGGTGTGTTGGGCCGTCTTCTCCAATAAGAATTGAATCATGAGTAAGAATATATACAACTGGTTGTTTCATTAATGCTGAAAGTCTAAGGGCTGGGCGGAGGTAGTCTGCAAAAACCATAAATGTTGCACAGAATGTTCGTAAGCCTCCGTGTAGTTGCATACCATTACACATTGCAGCCATTGCAAATTCTCTAATACCCCAGCGAACATAGCGACCCTCTGGTGTTGCTGCACTGTAGTCTGTTGTGTCTGCAAGTTTTGTTACATTTGGACCTTGCAAGTCGGCAGCACCGCCAGCAAGATTTTTGTATACTTTGCTAAATTCAAGAAGAGCTGCTCCTGATGCATTTCGAGTGGCAAGTGAATCGCCTTCTTTGTATTCTGGAAGTGTTACATTTCCTACTGCTTTTCCACTTTGGAATGCGTCCCATTCGTTTGCAAGTTCAGGGTTTTCCTTTTTCCATGCATCAAATGTTGCATCCCAATTTTCTTGTGATTTTGCAAAGTCTTTTGCTTTTTCTTCAAAATAAGTGTATGCTTCAGGAACAACATAAAAGTCGTTGTCGGTGGGAAGTCCAAGTTCTTTTTTTGCTGCTTCAATTCCTTCTTTTCCAAGTGGTGCACCGTGTGCGGCAGCTTTTCCTGCAACTGTTGGAGCTCCTTTTCCAATTACAGAATTGAGCATTATTAAGCTTGGGCGGTCATCTTTTTTAGCTTTTTCGATGAGTAATACAATTTCATCCATGTCGTACATCGTACCTGAAAGTACTTGCCAACCGTATGATTCGTAGCGTTTTGCAACATCTTCTGCAAATGTTATGTCTGTTGATCCATCAATTGAAATGTGGTTTTTGTCATAAAAAGCGATAAGCTTTCCAAGTTTCATTGTACCTGCAAAACTGCTTGCTTCTGAAGACACACCTTCCATCAAGCAACCTTCTCCAACCATTGTGTATGTGTAGTGGTCAACTACTTTATGATTTTTGGTGTTGAACTTTGCAGCCAACATGCTTTCTGCAAGAGCCATACCAACAGCCATTGCAATACCTTGCCCAAGAGGACCTGTTGTTGCTTCAACACCGTCGGTAATTCCGTATTCAGGATGCCCTGCGCATTTAGAGTGAAGTTGGCGAAATGAAATGATATCATCGAGCGACACTTTGTAACCTGAAAGGTGCAAAATTGAGTAGTCAAACATTGACCCATGGCCTGCAGAGAGAATAAAGCGATCTCTGTCAACCCATTTTGAGTCTTTTGGGTTGTGCTTCATAACTTCACCATATAAAACTGCGGCAAGTTCTGCACAGCCTAAAGGTAGTCCGGGATGACCTGAATTTGCTTTTTGAATAGCATCCATTGATAAACTTCTAACGGATAATGCTACCGCATCAAGTGCTTTTTTGTTCATTTTTTTTCCTTTTTCAACGTTTCGTTGATTTAATTTTTTTATAAATTAGATGATTGTAAAACCATCTTTATTTTTTTTACCCATAGCAAATGTTAATTCAGATGAAACTTCCTCAAAGCTATCAACCATTCCATCGAGGGAGGTGCTAATCATGGTGATGTCATCCCTTGATAAATTTGAATCGGTCATAAAAGCTTCCAAAAATTTAGTAGTATGCGAAAATAATTGCGAAACTATAACCAATTGTTGTTGAGGAAGTGCAGCTACTGGTAAACCACAGGTATCAAGAGTACATATTAACTGCACTAACTCTGAATATAATTCCAGCGATCGAGAGCGTATTTCTCCTTTTTCAAAATCTAAAAATCTATTGTATGATTTTCCTAATTTTTCATATCTTTCTTGAATATGAGATAAAAAACGAGCTTCATGTTCAGCATCCAACATTCCAATATCAGGAATTATGCGTTTGTAGATGCCTTTTACGCCAACTTCTTTTCGGTACAAAGAATCGAAAATATATGCATCCAACATGTAAAATGGTATTGGAATACCTATTTCTTCATAAAGGGTATTTACTAAATCGTCTGTATCTTTTAGTCCCTCGCTCCAAGAACCAATAGCAGGAATTTCATCGCCTTTTGTCCAAAGTCTGCTTTCAACACCATAATACTCTATGCTAATAGAGTTTTCTTTTTGCATGTATTCTTCGGTTGAACAGCAAAATTCTGTACATAACGACACTTTGTTTGAAAAATATGTATACGCAAGTTGCTCTTCGATGCTAGATAAAGGACCGTAGTTAGAAATTGCTTTTATTATTGCATTGTCCATTTCTGAAAACCATGCGTCTCTCATTTCATCTTCTTTTGTTACTTCAAAGGGAGATTCTTTGTTTGCGGATTGAATAGTAAAATCAATTAAACCGGTACTCCAATTTACAACTCGAGCAAGGAGCCTGTCGCCATGCTTTACTTTGTGAGTAGCAAATAGCTTTTTTACATCCCACACTGTTATATCAACGGTATTAGGAAGAACATAATCATTCTTTGCAAAATCATAATCTTTATTTGCGGGGTCTACCGATAGAAGCTGTGGAATGTATTCTTCTCCATACAACATACTTGCATCAATTACATCTGCCAACGGAATTTTTACAGGTATTTGTTTTAGAGGATTTCGCTCAAAACAAAGCATTAATTCATGGGGGTACATTTCAGGATCTACAAAAGGCATACAACGATGCCCAGGAATTAATATACCTTGTGATATTTCGA
>CAZUPJ010000122.1:0-5218 GCA_964622185.1 uncultured Treponemataceae bacterium | reverse complement strand
ATCTTTTATTGAAATTTTCATATAATATCCTTTAGTTAGTTTTTATCATTTTTTTTGCTATGAATGCAGAAAACATATTCATTCCAACAACAATAATGAGAAGAATTGCCGAAGTTGCATATGCTTGGCGAATAAACAACCCTTCTGATGTTAGCATGTACATGTGAACAGATAAGGTTCTACCTGTTGTAAGCAAATTACCAACATTAGGAGACGTTCCTGCAGTATAAATTAAACATGCTGTTTCGCCCACAACACGCCCTATTGCCAAAATAATACCTGCCAATATTCCGTTAATTGCAGAAGGTAAAACAATAATAAAGATAGTCCGAAGTTTTCCAGCTCCTAGTCCAAAACTTGCTTCGCGGAACTCCATAGGAACAGACTTTAACGCTTCTTCTGTAGAGCGAATTATAAGTGGCAAAATCATAATAGAAATAGTAAAAATACCAGAGAGTAATGACATTCCCATACTTAAAAAAACAACAAAGAAAATACTTCCAAAAAGACCGTAGATAATTGAGGGTATACCTGCTAATGTTTCTGTAGTAAGGCGAATTATTTGTACCAATTTATTTTCAACCGGCGAATACTCTACCAAATATATTGCTGTAAAAATACCAAAAACGGCAGCTAAAGATACACTCACTAATGTTAAAATAAATGTATTAATTACAGCTGGAACAAGTGATACATTGTCCGATGTATATTCTAAATTAAAAATAGAAGGTCCGCCGTTAAAAAGCTTTTGCACTTCTTCAATAATTGGACCTATACCTGAAAGCAATACGTACCCAATAATAAAAACTACGGTAGCTATTGTTAGAAAGGCAGAAATATATACTAAAATGCGTGCAATACGCGATGAATGTTCTTGCGTCATTTTTTGTTTACCCTATTCTTTATTAATGAAAAACTTGTGTTAATAAGTAAAATAAATACAAATAACACAACTCCGGTTGCAACAAGAGCTTCTTCATGTAAGCCCGAAGCATATTTCATTTCTATAACTACGTTTGCAGTCATAGTTCTTATACCTTTTAAAATATCTCCAGTAAGTCTTGGTTGATTACCTGCTATCATAATTACTGCCATTGTTTCACCAATTACACGACCAATACCCAATACAACAGAAGCTAAGATACCCGATTTTGCCGCAGGTACAACAACTAAAAACACACTTCTCTCATGGGTTGCACCCAAGGCTCTTGAGTTTTCATAAAAACTGTTCGGCACCGCATTTATTGCAGATTCACTTATGGTGATAATTGTAGGAAGAATCATAATTCCCAATAGTATAGATGCTGATAAAATGCTATTTCCATTCCCACCAATGTAATTTCGCACAAAGGGAACAAGTACAGTCATACCAAAAAAACCATAAATAATTGAAGGAATCCCTGCTAAAAGATCTATTGCAGGTTTTAACCATGTATAAATATATTTTGGACAAAAATATGTCATGTATACAGCAGTCATAATACCAATTGGAACCCCCATTGCAATGGCGAGGGCAGTAATGTACAAGCTTCCCACTATCATTGGGAATATTCCGTACATGTCGCTTGTAGGTTTCCATGTCATACCGAATAGAAAATCTGCAACGCCAATTTTTGCCATAGCAGGAAGCCCATTTGCAAACAAAAATACGCAAATAAACAGTACCGCTATAATCGATATTAATGCTGTAAGTAAAAATAGTTTTTCGCTAACTAATTCTTTAATTTGTATTTGTTTCATTGTTACCTATTTTTTCACGATAATAAAACCGTGCCTCCCTTACTGAGTATTCAAGGAAGGAAAACTCAGTAAGGGACGACTATTACTAATCGTCCCTATTTTACAAATCTATTTTTAATTATTTAACATCAGAAAAGTTTGTTACATTTCCAAGATAGATTTCTTTTACTGCATCAAGTGAAAGGTTTGAAAGAGTATTTTCGTTGTTTACAACAACTGCAATACCGTCTTGTGCAATTTCCATTCCATTAATTTCTGCAAGTTCTGAATCTTTTAATCCGCGACTAGCCATACCAATTTCAAATGTTCCGTCAATTGCACCTTTAACACCTGCACTAGATCCGATACCTTCAATGTTAATTGTTACGTTAGGATTTCTTTGTTTATAAGCTTCTGCAATTTTTTCCATTAAAGGATATACTGAGGTTGAACCACCAATTGCAAGAGTTCCAGCATCCATTCCACCAGCATAAGGACCATTTTCATATAAAGGAATAAATCCTTCTTCTGATGCAATTTCTTGTCCTTCTGCACTTGTAATAAAGTCAATAAAGTCTAAAGCAAGAGCAGAAAGGTTATCGCCATACGCAATGTTAAATGGACGAGCAACTTTGTATTCGCCTGATTGAATGTTTGCTACACTTGGAGCAACACCGTCAATTGAAACGCCTTTTACAGTGTTGTTTAATGAACCAAGTGAAATATAACCAATTGCATTTTTATCGTTTTGTACGGCAGTAATAACTTTACCTGTTCCGTCATGTACGATAGCATCTAAGCTAGTATTGTCACTTCCACCTTCGTCTAATCCAATGATTTCAACGAATGCTCCACGTGTTCCTGATCCTTCTTCGCGTGTAATTACAGAAATTGTGTCATTGTCAGCTTTACCGCCTGCAAATACAGATGTTGCAACCAATGCAACGAGTGCTCCTAAAAGTACTTTTTTCATTTTAATCTCCCTCGAACCCCACACTTTTGTGAGTATTCTATGTTTGTTTTGTGCTTCACTTTTTGTATGTGCCGCACGTTGTTCTTGACAGCACTATAAGAGTGCCATGTAAATTCTAAAAGGGGAGAAATGTAAAATCTATGTAAAATACGTAAATAATCGCATCCATGCGATTTTTAACTACCGTGTTTATGCTTTATTGAATAAACATACATTTTATGCTATACTATGTATATAATGCAAACACTGACAGAAAGCGGTTTACTCGCAACATATAAGCTATTTAAAGAAGGCGATTTTCACAAAGCAAAAATTCTACTTGAAACAGAGTTAAGAAAAGAACTTGATAACAATGAAATAATATTCTCGCTTAAATGTGCCCGCTACTGGATTAATGTTTTTGAAAAAAAAGAAGCCTTGTCAAATAATTTTCAAAAAGGTGAATTACTCCTAAATGAATGGTCTGGTTTTCTTAATTTTATTGGAGATGATGAAAAAACTTTTACCCAATCAGTATATGCAACAAAGAGAGGTGTGTTTTCTGTAGCACTTGAATACTACCAACAAATGGTAAATGAAAAAGATAAATCTCTAAAGGCAGAAGTATTCTGTAGAATGGGATTATGCCATAAAGCACTGGGTAACTACGAAGCTGCAATACGATTTTTGCAAGATGCAAATACAATGCACGCAAACTCATCGGCTATTTTAGCCGATCTAGGAGATTGCTATGCTCTATGTGGAGAAGAGAAAACTGCAAAGGTTTTGTTTCGTGAAGCATTTTTTATTTCTGCACAAGATGTACAAGACTCATTATTAGAATCAGAACTTTTTAAAACGCTCAAAGAGAGAACCGCAAAAGAGGGACATAAAGGGCAATTATTAAAAGAATGGATTCCAGTATATGGAGTCTTGTATGGTGTTTTTAATGTAAAAAGAGAATTGCGGGCACTGGAAGCAGGAAAACTCCGGCAAGCTGTTTTTTCGCTTGAAAAAGAAATAAAAGAAGGCAATGACGAGCTACTCGTTCCAAAACTAATAAATCACTATTTTTGGCTTATCGACCATTTTGTTGCAACAACTGGCGAACGGCAAAAAATTGAAGAATTGCTATTAAAGATAAAACTTCTTGACAGTACTGTGCATGATTTATACACCGCGTAACATTAGACAATAAAAATTCAAAAAAAGGGGTGTAGTTATACTATTTTTTTGTACTAATTGTCAATAGGACTTGAGTAAACTTTACAAAACTGATATAATAAAAATCACACAATATGAAAAAACCTGTGTAATTTATTATCAACTTGATAATAAGTAGGAGGAATGATAAAAATACATCCTTGTGTTTTTATTATTAGCAATTTCAAAAGCGTTGCTTTTAAAATTGCATATTCACGACCTCCATGTCGTGCCGCTGACGCGGTGTTTTTATAGGAGTATTAATGTCGGAAACATTAGTTAAGTCTGTTCAGGACATGCTGAATGAAGAAAAATGGACCAGAGCAACAATTAGTAACTACACAAAAACAAACTTTATTGAACTTGCAAATGTTGTAGAAAAAGCTCATCAAGAAAACTGTATGGACGAAATTCAGTCATTATGCGATGAACATTTAAGTCATACAAAACACAGTATAATTGCCCTATACATTTCTGGTATGATTGCGCTAAAAAATAAAACACTTGACAACTCTGCCCTTATTGAACTTATAAATATTTTTCAAGATAATCATAAAGGTAATGTTGTTGTATATTTGTGTGAAAGTATTCTTGCAGAAGATGATAGCAATAAATATGCCCTTAGAACGCTCGCAGATGCATACAATCAAGAAAACAATGAAGCAGTATGGGAAATTTACGAAAACATTGTTCGCTTAGATTATGAAGAAGCAGATATTGCAAAACTTCTTGCAGAACGATACGAAAAAGAAGGTAACGAAAAAGACGCCATTGATTATTATAAAAAAGCACTATTACGATATGTAAATAAAAAAAGTGAAAATCAAATTAAAGAAATTTGGTCAAAGCTTGTGAGTTTAATTCCTGAAGAAATTGACTTTTTCTTGCTAGTACAACGTAAAATTGCTAAAACAATTTCTGAGACAAGAAGTGCAACTCTTATGCAAGATTTGTACATGTATTACAAAGATCAAAAAGATTGGACTGTTGCAATTGATATTTTAAAGCTCATTTTAGGAATTGATGAAAAAGATTCTTGGGCAAGAAAAGAAATCGTAGACTGTTTCAAAGGAAAATATTCCGGTCACAGCCAACTTGACGATTATATTAGAGTTTCAAATCTAAACCAAAGTTGGAGAAATGTATTTGAAGCTATAAGCGATTTTGAAAAACACATTGCCTTTGATGCTAAAAACTTTGTATTTCACCGAACTTGGGGTGTAGGTGTTATTAAAAAAGTTGAAAACGATGAAATTTCAATAAATTTTGGTAAAAAACATGGCATTCGTGATATGTCATTAAAAATGGCAGTTAATGCACTTCAACCTCTTCAAAGAGAACATA
>CAZUPJ010000121.1:3822-5259 GCA_964622185.1 uncultured Treponemataceae bacterium | reverse complement strand
TTGCACCTCTTTTTGCCATTGCAGAAAAAAATGTAGAAAGAAGAAAAGCAAATAAAGCAGTTTTTATAGAGCTTCCTGAAGTGCATTTAAAAGTAACAAAAACTGAAAATGATGTTGATGTAACAATTGATTCTGTTTCTCAAACAAAGTCTTCAGAAGTGGTACGTGAATGCATGCTTATGGCAGGCGAAGCCGCTGCAACCTTTGCCTTCAAAAATAACATCGCTTTTCCGTATGTTTCTCAAGAGTCCCCTGACCTTCCAAAAGAACTTCCACAAGGGCTTGCGGGGCAGTACCGACTTCGCCGCTGCATGAAACGACGCTCTGTTGGAATAACACCAAGAGGTCACGCTGGTTTGGGTATACTTATGTATTCTCAGGTTACCAGTCCATTGCGTCGTTACAGCGATTTAGTTTCGCATCAACAGTTACGTGCCTTTATTGATAAACGGGAACTTTTAGACAAAGATGAAATGCTTGAAAGAATTAGTGCGGGCGATGCTGCAAGTTCTGCAACCGTTAAAGCTGAAAGAAAAAGCAGCCTACATTGGACGCTCGTATACTTAGCACGGAACCCTGACTGGGTAGGAGATGCGGTAGTTGTTGAGCTAAAGGATAAGCAAGCCATAGTACTTATTCCATCAATTGCCCAAGAAAGCATGATTGGCATAAGTGCAGACACGCAATTGAATGACGTTGTAAAAGTTAAAGTTATGGATATAAATATTCCAGAACTTATGGTTAAGTATGTGCCAGTGCTTGAATGAATTTTAGGGCTCTGGCACTTCCAAAATTAGTGATATAGAAAAATATTGACAGTTTGTACAACTTAAAGTACATTTAATAGTAGGAGTACATTATGAAAAAGTATTTTATTATTGTAGCACTTGTAATGCTTACGGCCTTTGTTTTTTCAGAAAACAATGAAGAATCTATTGCAAAAATCAATTTGCTTGTAGAAGATAATTTGAAAAAAAATGAAGCGTTAATTTCTCAAGAAGCAAAAAAGCTTACACAAAATGAAACGTTGGGAGTATACAATAATCTTACAATAGATTCGAGCGATGTTGTGTTTCCATTTGCACTTAATACATTGCTTGGTTTTGGCTCAGGCTCCTTTGTTCAAGGTGATTCTTTAGGTGGAACTATTGGATTAGCATCGGATATAATAGGCTATGGGTTAGTGTCTGTACCCTATATAGCATTTGTTTCGTATTATGGATTTGCAAGCTTGTCATATCTTAACGATGATGATAATGCATCTGATTATGATGCAAGGTTTAAAAATATAGGAAGAGATGCAGAAATTGTATTTGGTTCTATGATAGCAGGTGTTTCGCTTTTATTAGCTTCTCGTGTTTTTCAAGTTGTTAAACCTTGGACATATATGGCGTCTTTTAATAATCGTCTTGGGGATGCACTTGGTATAGGCGATGT
>CAZUPJ010000121.1:0-3722 GCA_964622185.1 uncultured Treponemataceae bacterium | reverse complement strand
CCCATCCACATAACAAATTGAGGTTTTTTTATTGCTTGTAAAGTGGAATTACATACAGGTAGCAAAATATAACAATAGTATGCAAATACTTCTACTCGCAAATAAAACACAATGTATTCAATAATGTTCTTATCATCCGAAAAAAGATTTGCAAGCTGGGATGCGAATGGCGTTAATACCAAGGCTGTAATAGCAAAACTTACCCCGCCTATTCCAAGTCCTATCTTAAAGGTACTGCGTACTCTGTCGTAGTTTTTTGCCCCAAAATTTTGTCCTACTATCGACACAAGTGAAACCGATATGCCCATTGCAGGTAATAAGAATATTTGCTCAATTCTAATTCCAACTCCATATCCTGCAACAGCATTTGAATTTGTATAAGAGTTAAGAAAATAATTTGTTACAAACATTCCTATTGCAACCGACATTGAGTTTAAAATAGCCGGGAATGCTTGTTTTAAAATATCTTTAATTTCTTTTGAGTGGGGCTTAAAAAAATGGATAAAGTCTTTTCGTATATGTAAAAATATTTTTTCGCTTTTTTTTGTTTCAATTTTTGAAACTTGGTAGGTAAGATACACGAGTGTTAAAATTTGTATGGTAACGGTTGCAAGTGCTATTCCTCGAATACCCATTGCAGGAATTATTCCGAATCCGTATAAAAAGAGAGGGTCAAGGACTAAGTTTATAAAAAAACCTACAATAAGTGCATTTCGGTAGCTTCTTGTGTCACCCCTTGCATTGAGCATACTGTTTAAAATATTGTTAATAATAAAAAATGGTAGTCCATTTATTATTGTTCCCATGTAGCTTATTGCCATGGATAAAGATTCGCCGCTTGCCCCCATTACAGTAAAAAGAGGAACAATGTATAGTTTTTGCAAAGACAAAAGAATTATAGAAATAAGTAATCCAAGAAAAATCGCCTGAGTAAAATACATAATTTCATCATCATTGTTCTTAGAACCTATTGCGTTTGAAATAAGTACAACCGCTGCCGTTCCAATTCCTAAGCCCAGTGCTAGAACAATAAAAAAGGCCGGAAACGATAACGAGAGACCTGCCAAGGCTTCTCCAGAAAGTTTTCCTCCATACCATGTGTCTGTTACATTATAAAAAGTATTAAAGATAAAGCCTAAGCTTGCCGGAATTCCGATAGTAGCATAATGTTGCAGTATGCTATCGTGGGTAAGATCAGGGTGTAATGTTTTTTTCATTGTTTATTGTGATATAAGTTATAAAAAAAGTCAATGCAAAAACAATCAATTTGTTTAAAATTATACATTGTTGTTAATTTGGAGAATCTTCTTGCATATATTTTTTTTCAAATGCTTCAACTGGTAACGGTCTATCAAATAGGTATCCTTGCCCTTTATCAAATCCCATTTTTTTAATTATTTCGCATTGTTCATTTGTTTCAATTCCTTCGGCTACTGAAACGGTAACATCAAGAGCGGTGCAAATATCTCTAGAATACTTAATCATTCTTTGGGTTCGCTCATTGTCTAATATAGAATCAACTAATCCTTTGTCAATTTTTATTTCATCAAATTTTGTATCAACAAGTAATGTAAGGTTTGAGTAGCCAGCTCCAAAGTCATCTAGCGAAAGCTCAAAACCTGCCGCAAGAAATTCACTGGTAATTGCCGCTAGTTGCTCTTTATCTATGAGTTGAATACTTTCGGTAATTTCTATAATAATTCTATTTGGATTTATTGAATGTTCTTTGCATATTTGCTTAAAAAACTTGACTATTCCGGCTTGTTGTAGTGTAAGTCTCGATAAGTTGACCGCTATTTTTATTTTTATTGCTTTAGTATCTTTATCCCATTTTGTAATAAGCTTACATACTTCAGAAAAAATATATTGATCCATGTAATGAATAATATTTTCTTTTTCATAAAAAGGAATAAAGGTATCGGGAAATTGCATTTTCCCATTTTCGTCAAATTTTCTTGCTAATGCTTCTGCACTTGCAATTTTCATAGTTTTTAAGTTTATCTGTGGTTGCAAGTACACTTGAAATAATCCCATTTCAATTTCTTTTAAAATATTTTTTGTTAACAATGATTGATAGTGCTGGTTTACATACTTACCTGAATATTGGCTTTTTTCTAGTGCCATAAGACTGTCGGCTTGTCCAATTTGTTCTGCAATGTTTTTAGCTTCCTCATTCCATAAAGACCCAATTGAAACGGTGAGATCTTCTTTTCTTGTTGTGTCTATACGAAGTTCTTGTTCTAAATTATCAAATTGGTCTTTTGTAATATTAGCTTGCAGTACTATAAATTCATCTCCATCAATTCTGAAAACATTATCGCCAAAAAGGCTTGTAAGAATATTCCCAAGCGTAATTATTAAACTGTCTCCGTATTTATAACCTTTGCTTTCATTAATATGCTTTAGTCCATTAATATTAATATACATTACACCGAGTGTTTTAGGAGGATTTTTGTCATAGTGGTCTAGAGCCCTATTGTAACTGTGTCTATTTGGAATATTTGTTAAAGCATCTCTATAACTGAGCATATTGAGTTGGTTGATAAGCTCTGTTTTATCAAAAAATATTTCTACAAATTTGGTAACTGATTTTAAAAGTTCTGTAGAGAGTTTAATTTGTTTAAAATCGTCAAGCCCAATAAACCCTGAAAAGGAACCATCTTTATTGCGTAGAGGAACGGTTACTAACGATGTAATGCCTTGTTCTGCTAATGTATTATATTGGTGCGATCCTTTTTCAACATCATCTTCAAGAGAGCGAATAATAAACTCTCCGGATGTATTAAATCCTTCAAACCAATCGGCAGCATAGTCAACTGGAATGCTTTGCAAATTATCAATTTGAGGCTCAATTCCCTTTTTACACCATTCATGGGTATTTGCCATTGTTATGCCATCATTCTTTATTGAAAAAATATACCCACGACTTGCTTGATAATAGGTAGCTAGTATTTCTAACAATTTATCAATTGATTCATGGGGATTATCTGCAGTATGAAGTGTTTCAACACATGCATTTAGGGCTTTTTCGTAGTTTATTTTTTGTTTTAAGTCGGTAATATCGGTTGCAATTTCCATTCTAAGTTTTTTGCCGTCTACATCGATGAGCTTATCTTTTAGAGAAAAGTGCATATCAATAACAGGGTTGTAAAACTCCCAGGTGTAAAAGCTTTTGTCATTGAGAAGGTGATTTGTGCAAAATTCACAAGGCTCTGTTTTTCCTTGAAGCACTGCATAGCACATTTTGCCTTTCCAGTCTTCTTCTTTATCAAAACCAAAACTTTTTCGAGTTGAGGCATTTAGATAATGTAGTTCATATGTATCTGTATCTGAAATGTAAATGAGGCTGTCTGAATTATCGGATGCTTGGGCTGCATAGTTTTGGTACTTCATATTTTTTCCTGTTCAAATTTTAAATGACTGATCTTTTTAAGTTTATCACAAGGTGTATGTAGTGTCAATCTTTGTTTTTATATTCTCTTATAGGTTTTTTACCTAAAAAATTTTTAGGTTTTCTCATTTTTTTTTAGTTTTTTAAGCTTTTTCCTCTTGCGTTTTTTTAAATGTGTGGTATCATAAGAGTATGGAAAATATACAATGGATTAAAAATACAATGCCTAAAACGGGCGACGAATACCTCGATGTAATGTCAACAAAACATGTAAGTGAGGCAAAACAATTTCACAAAAGCTTTCCTCAGTACAAAGAAACACCACTTGTTT
>CAZUPJ010000120.1:0-5270 GCA_964622185.1 uncultured Treponemataceae bacterium | reverse complement strand
CTGCATCAATACCTGATTTAAATGCACTAATTTTTGCATCTGCAACATTGTCTTGCACCCACATTTCACCGGTTGTTCCTGCTTGAACACCAATTTTTTTGCCTGCTAAGTCTGCAGCCCCATTAATTACAACTTCTTCTTTTGCTCCACCTGCAAACACAGATGAAATGAGTAAAAGAACAACTAACACGCTTAATACTTTTTTCACGTTATTTCTCCAAAATTATGATTTGTGACAGTATACAAATTTTTGTCTTTAAAGTCAACGAATTTTTGTATAAAAATGCATTTTTATTGCATGTTTATACAAAAAACTGGAAAAACTTACAACAAAAAAAATAAAAATATATTACTGCCTCAAAAGAGCTAGGTTATTAGTACTCCTGAAGACATAATAAAATATATCTATACATTAGGGTTTTGAATATATCTGAACACAAAAGCTATTCAGGAAGCAATTTAAAGCCTTTCAAATTTGTGTTTATGTGTATCTGGAGTTTGTGAATTTTATTAAAAATATTTGTAACCTTTTCCCATCTTGAAACTTATTTCTAAATAGGATATATTTTTCAATACTATTAATTTAGAGGTTTTAGAGCATGTATGACGAAGATGAAGATTATGAAGAAGATTTTTATGCGGATATTCCCAATGAAGCTTTCTACTATGAAGAATCTGCAAGAAGATACGGTTTAAAACTGGGCTACAAAGAAGCAGAAGAAGGCATTGATTCTGAGAGCACCGTAGAAAATTTTCGTTACCCATCCGACGCAGATGAAGATATTATTGAAGTATTTAAAGAAGCATACTTTGAAGGCGTCGATAAATATAACAACGAATTCGATGAAGACGAAGAAGATGAGTGGGATTAGCCAAAGTTGTAGTATTGGCCTGCTTGAGTAAAGCCTGCAAAACCATCTTTGATAGGATCATACTTCTCTGCAGCATCTCCATAATGACAAAGGTACATTTTTTCTTTTATTTCAGCAGGCAGAGTTTTTAAGTCCCCATAGAAGGAGTGTACTCCACCTGAAAAAAATTGACAGTCATGGAAAATTGTTTCGATGGTAGGGTATTTCTCTAACATTGAATCAATAAGTTCTCTGTCAAAACGAGTGTCGCCTGAAAAAAGTACTTTTTCATCCACAAGTATACCAACAGAAAAAAATGATTTGTTCCAGTCGCCTTTGCTGTTTGGAATGTGCTTTGTTCTAAACATTTTTATATCGATGTCGCCAAGTTCTACTTTGTACATTGGTCTAAAGGCTTTTGGTATTGGAGTCGGCTGAATTTGATTAAAATAGCTATCAAAATCTAAGGATTGTCCATCAGCAAGTTCTCCAAAAGACATTCCCCCTTTAAGAGACTGGTTCCACAAAAATTTTTTATACTCATCGGTAATTATGACATTCACTTTTTTTTGGGAAAAATACTTTGCAATAAGAGCTATTTCTTCTATTCCTCCTATGTGGTCTGCATGGGAGTGTGTTATAAGTAAATTATCTATTTGGGCTAATTTTGTATTATGGGTATAAAAAGCATATGGACACATTGTTCCGCAATCAACTAAAAGGTGGTCATCTCCTTTTATTATAAGTAAATTTGTTTGCAAATATTTTTTTGAGAAAGCACTTCCAGTTCCCAAGAAAAAAAATTCAAGCTCACCTTTGTTCTTTAAATGTATCGCCTTCTTAAAAGGTTTTATCTCCATACGTATATTATAACCTATAAATAAGTATTTTTCACTAAAAATTTATGAAAAATTCAACATTTTTTTCAAATTATAAACATCGGCAACGCTGTCTACAAGGATTCCACCCATGCCCATTTCAAGAGGGGTGGCAATGTCTATATCGTAGCGATCCCCAACAGAAATACAGTTTTCTACTGGCACACCGACTCTCATAGCTGCAAGTTCATACATTCTTCTATCAGGCTTTGACGAATGGCAAGTATCTAGGCCTATAATTTCACTTAAAATGGTATCTGCACCTAAGCAAGAGAGTGTCTTTCTTGCAACAGAAACAGGATTGTTAGTTACACACACAAGTGCATAGCTTTCTGAAAGTTCTGTAAGTACTTTTATTAATGTTTGATCAACTGAAAGATAGTTTTCAGGGTGAATAAGTTCCTTTCGCATTTTAATGCTTTCTTCAAGGGGTACTCCTAAATCAATAAAGGTGTTTCCAAGTGAAAGTTTTTTACCACCGTTTAACTTTGACCATTCTTCTCTGTACGAAATAACCATGTCGCTGGCAACGCCATAGTCTAAATTTTTCAATTCGGCAAAGCGTCTTATTTGAACATCGTCTTGAGACTTTGCAAATTCTTCATTTGTATACAGCGTTGAATCAATGTCAAAAATAATAGCTTTTGTGTCTTGCGGTATGTGATAAATAGTCATAGGCTCTCCCTTCCGAATTTTTAGTCAAGTTTTACAAGCTTTTCAATTATTCCTCTATTATCTAATAAGTCGCTTAATGATTGTCCATGGTGAACGCGCATAATAATATTTGCAAACAAGCCACTAACATCTGTGTTTATGTACCATTCACAATTTAATAACTCTTCATGCGTTACCGCATTTGTACCAATTATTCTGTAAAAATGCCCTTTTTCATATGCTTCGTTAAATAGCTCAATTGCTTTTCCATTAAAGAATGGAAGACTAATAGCAGCAATAACTTTTTCAGCGCCTTGTTCTTTCAAAAATTCCATAGCTTTTAGTAGTGTTCCACCTGACCCAAGCATGTCATCTGCTAAAAAAGCAATTTTATCTTTTACATCTCCTAGTAAGGTCATCGTTTTTATATTGGTGTCTTTTCCACTTTGTGTAACAACAGAGTAATCTCTTTCTTTATAAATCATAGCAAGGGGTTTTTTTAGTCCCAGTGCATAAAATTTATTTCTTTCAACTGCTCCTGTGTCTGGAGCAACAATTACTAGGTCATCATCTTTTCCCGTAAGGTCAACAAGTTTTTTTAATTCTCGTATTATTTGATAACTGGCATGTAAGTTTTCAATATTTACTCTACAGAAAGCATTTTCAATTTCTCTTGAGTGAATATCAAGTGTAAGAATTCTTGAAACGCCCATGTTTTCGTAGATGTTTCCAAGCATGCTTGCAGTTAAACCTTCTCGTCCTTTTTTTTTATCTTGTCTGCTGTAAGGGTATGTTGGTAAAACAAGGGTTATAGTTGAAGCGCCTGCTCTGCGAACAGCATCAATTGTTACAAGAAGCGACATAAGATGGTCATTAACTGACATATTTTTTTCAAGTTTTCCCTCATTTAAGCTTAAAACTTGCTCATTTGCGACGTCTTGTATAATGAAAACATCTTTTTCCCTAACACAAGTTTTTACTTGTGTTTTTAATTCGCCATTTAAAAAATAAGTAAAATCAATGTCTGTTTTAAACTGAGCCGGTCTGTATTTTTCAACACTTCCTTTTATGTATAAGTCAGAAGCTTTCATATCGTTATTGTAATTAATATCTCTGATTATAGTGTTTTTATCTACATTATAACGTTTTGAAATAGCATCTCGTTTTAAACCAAAGCGGTGTTTATACATGTGTCGAAGGTGTGTAATAATTTTGTTAGCAAAAACTTCTCCACCAGGACAGGCTATTATTGCAAGATTCGATGGTTCTGAATATGGCATCAGGGTTTCCTTGTTTTGTGGGGCTACAATAATAATATCATATTCTTGGCGTCTTTTCAAGTCGTAGTACAAAAAATCATAAATCAACTATACAATGTAAGGGAAGGTGATCGGAGGTTCCTTTCCCTGAGTAAAGATCATACCTATATGGAATACCTTCTTGTGTGGTTGTTATACTGTTTTTAATTACTTTATAATCTAAAAGACTAAGTGTTGGGCTATAAAAAATATGATCTATTTTTTCCCATTCCCCTTGGTAATAGTAAGAACCTTGATTTTCTTTACTACTGTACTCTAACCAAGCAGACCTAACTTGTACCATGTCTTTATTACTTTGTAGCATAAGAGTTTCTGGTTTTTCTGTACTGGTTGTTCCCTTTAATAAAAATTCTTCAAGCGTTCGATTAAAATCACCTGTTACTAAATAGGGGTTTTTTTCTTCTAAAAGAAGGTTTGCCAATAGCATTTCTTGAGCATTTCTCCACACTTCGCTTTCTTCTTCTCCTCCGAATTTTGATTTCCAGTGACACGCGTATATTGAAAAAGGCTTATTTTTATCTGTAACAATTTGAGCGTGTAATATTGCTCTCATAGATGGTTGTTCTAGCACTGTTCCGTCAACAATATTTTTACTTGTTTCAAAGGCAGACAAGCCATGTGCTGTTTGAATGTCGAGTTGATGCACCGAAACGTTCTTAAGTGGGAATTGTGAAAAAAATGCTATACCAAGGGCATCTCCATCATTTTTTGAAAAGGCACTGTAAGCATAATCTTTTTCTATTTTTTTTAGAGAAACAAGTTCGTTAGAAATATCTTGTAAAATGCCTGAGTTTTCAATTTCTTGAAAAACATATATGTCTGCCTGTGTTTGCTCTATAAATGAACACAATGTTTTTATCCTATCTTTATAGCGATTTTCATCCCATCGTGTTTTGGAACCCTTGAAGTCATTGTATTCTGTTCCGACCGTTATTGCATCAAAAAAAGTTTGCAAATTCCAATTAATTACGATAACAAAGTCTTGTTCCATATTTTCATTTTTTGCATCGTTCGGCATGGTGCAAGAAAAAAGAAAACTCACCAATAAAAATAAAAAAGCTATACGATTCATACGTCCTCCAAAAAATAAGTATATATATACTTATAGCCCGTTTGGTGCAAAAAATTTTGGATTTTATGAAAAATAATTCACTTTTTCATAAAAAAAGCATCCAATAAAAGGATGCTTGCTAAATACATGCTTTTTCTGTACTAGACGTTGAATTTAAAGAAAATAACGTCACCATCTTGAACAATGTATTCTTTTCCTTCGAGTCGATATTTACCAGCTGCTTTAATTGCAGCTTCTGATCCGTATTCTACAAAGTCGTCAAAAGAATATACTTCGGCTTTAATAAAGCCTCTTTCAAAGTCTGTGTGAATAACGCCTGCAGCCTTTGGAGCTGTGTCTCCTGCGTGAATTGTCCAAGCACGGCATTCTTCAACACCAGCGGTAAGATAGGTTCTAAGTCCCATTAAATGGTAGGCAGCACGAGCAAGAACGGTAAGGCCTGATTCTTTTATTCCAAGCTCCGCTAAAAACTCTTGTCTTTCTTCTTGTGTTTCCA
>CAZUPJ010000119.1:0-5325 GCA_964622185.1 uncultured Treponemataceae bacterium | reverse complement strand
TATTTCACACGACTTTAGAACTCCGCTAACATCTATAAAAGGATATGTAGAAGGACTTATAGATAATATTGCTAATACACAAGAACAAAAAGAACGATATTATAAAGCCATATATACAAGCACTATAGATTTAGAAAACCTTGTAAACAACTTGGAGACCCTTTCTAAGCACGACAATAAAACTTTTTTATTCAAACAAAAAGAAATAGATATTATATCGTATATAAATAGTTTTGTTGAAATTCGAGAAAGTGAAATGCATCAAAAAAATATTCATATTAGTATTCATCATAGGGTACATTCGCCACTGACTGTAAATCTAGACCCAAAAGAGTTTTCTCGGGTGTTGTTAAACATCATAGAGAATAGTTCAGTTTATAGAGCAAGAGAAACAGTGAATATTACTATCGCAACAAAAATTGATGGAGATACTATTACCATTATTATTAGCGACAATGGTAATGGAGTTACAGAATCCTCACTTGATAAAATATTTTTGCGATTTTATAGAGAGGATGAATCAAGAAGTAAACGGGCAAATGGACACGGATTAGGCCTTGCCATAGTAAAACAAATTATAGAAGGGCATAATGGTACAATAAAAGCAGAAAACGATAATGGATTAAAAATGATTATTACATTACCACTTGTAAAACTATTACACATAGAAGGATAACATGAAAAAAATTTTAATAGTAGAAGACGATACATTAATAGCAGACTTGCAAAAGGACTATTTAGAAGCATCCGAATTTGATGTTACAGCCGAAACAGATGGCGAAAAAGGTTTAGAACTTGCTTTAAAGAATGATTACAATTTAATAGTTCTAGATGTAATGCTTCCAAATAAAAACGGCTTTGAAATTTGTAAGGAAATTCAAAAGCACAAACAAACCCCTATTATTTTTGTGAGTGCAAAAAAAGAAGAAATTGACACAATTAGAGGGCTTTCACTTGGTGCAATAGACTATGTAATAAAACCCTTTTCTCCTGCAGTACTTGTTGCAAAAATAAAAACTCATATTGCAAACTATGAAAAGCTCACTGCAGGGAAAAATAGCACAATTGAAAAAGAAGTAAGCATAGGGAATTTGCACATTAATCCAAAATCCCGTCGTGTATTTATAAATGGCGAAGAAGTAACACTTGCAAACAAAGAATATGAACTGTTACACTTTATGGCAACAAACCCAGATTCAGTTTTTTCTAAAGAAGTTTTATTTGACAGAATTTGGGGTGAAGACACTTTTGGAGATATTGCAACGGTGACAGTTCACATAAATCGACTCCGTGAAAAAATTGAAAAGGATAGTTCAAAACCGAACTATATTCAAACAGTGTGGGGTGCAGGATATAGATTTTCAATTCAAAATAAATAAGTTTTTCATTACTACCTCCCCTAGGCACTTCTGTCTGTTATGCAGAAGTGCCTTTTCTTTTTTTAATGCGAGCATCTTGTTTTTGTTTATATTTTTGTTATATGTCTTTACAAATTGTTTAGACTTTTGTTATTGCCATGTAATGAGTGTATTGTACATTTTATTCATACAATGAATGTTGTAACAAAGAGGTTTGATAAACAAAATTTATCGGCTATAAAAAAGGAAAACGTTGTTTTCGCTTTATAGAGAATACCTCAATTTATACGTCGCCAAAACGGTGATACAAGCAAAGGAGTTAATTATGAAATTAACAAAACAAATTGAAAAAAAAGCAATGGTAATGGTACTTGTGCTAACAAGTATGGCAGGAATGGTATTCGCATCAGGTTCAACAGAAAATTCATCAAGTCCCGTAATTTCAGGAGCCCAATCATGGACAGGCGTGATTGATGGTATTGCAATTGATTTAACACACTATGGTGAAGAAAACATGATTTCTGGAACAGTAAGCAGCTTATTACAAACAGATGTATCAAATGCACAAGTAATTATAGATGATGCAAACGGTACTAACCTCGCAACAATAACACTTGGAACCCCCGGAGACCTAGAGTTTCATGATACAATGATAAAAGAAAATACCATCGTTTTAGGTGGATATACATCTGTTCCTGTTGAAGTTTTACTAAGTGATGCAGAATCAAAAACTTTGTTAGATTACGGATGGAAAGTAAGCATAGATTCAGACAATGCACCAAAATACGGTCTTTTTGAAAAAGGCGAACTTTTAGCAAAAGAAGCAACATCAATTGCAAACTCATTTGTTATAAATGAAGATGGGGTCCAAACAGCAGTAAGTTTTAGTTATGAAGATGAAGGATTTTCAGGAACTGTTACAAATAACACAGACAAGGCAGTAAGTGCCGTTGAAATAACTATTGCATTAAACAACGGATCAGTGTTTACATCAAATGCAAACAGCTTACAGCCAGGAGAGACAGCATCATTTAGCTATGGTTCAGGCGTATCAGGGTTTAGTTCTTACGCAGTAGAAACAACATTTAATTAACATAAAAAAAAACAGACACAAAGAAAATCCGTAGAGCGTTTTTACACACTTTCTCTACGGATTTTTTTGTTGCCATCAATGTGCCATTGATGGCACAACCTCAAAAATTACAAGCACAAGAAATATTAACTAAAAAAGATTGGAGTCATAGACCGATACCGCAAGTGAAAGAGCATCTATATCATTTGTGGTGGAATGCTCTTTTACAACGTTTACTTTTTTATGGGCATGTTTTTTCGCGTATTTTTCCGCAGCTATGCTTGCCAATTTTCCTGTAATAATTGCTGTTGGAAGCCCAGATGGGCTAAATGCCCACTGCCCTGCTTGAAACACATTTTTTATTGCAGTTTTGGTCGACTTTGCAATACTGATTGTTTTATTTATGCACGGCATAACGTTATTCGTAAATGCCCACCCTGTGATGGCTCCATCAGTATTACCCGTAATGCGTTGAATTGAAAGCGGTGTTGAAACAAAGGTTTTCGTAATTGCTTCATGGATGTCGGGGTAAAGATAATATTCCATGATGTCTACAATTGTTCTTGTAATAAATTCCTTAAACTCATCGTATGCACCCATGTCGTATATTCTTTTAACAACATCGTAGCTCATAAGAGCCCCAATTATTAAGCCTGTTTTTCCCTTTGGGGCAAGGCTTGCATCACGCAGAACTGGAATAGAAATTTCGTATGTTGTTTTTTCGAAGTACTCTTTACACCATTGAAACAGAGCTTCTTTTTCGAGTTTTAGAGCACACTGCTCATCACAGGCCATACTTAGTATGCCTTCTTTTTGGGGTGTGTAAAAACAATGTGCACTACTGTACTCTTTAAAATATTCAGGTGGTAAATCAACCATTGCATACAAGCTCAAAACAGAGTCTCCTCCACGAAGTTCTTCCAATTCTTGCATTCGTTGATAAATTGCCTTTATTTTTCTATCGCTTTTCATTACACTTGTATCGGTTACATCATAGAGCCTTTTTGTATCGCAAGCCCACACAAGAGATTTATACGAATATTCTGCTCCTAGTTGATCTTTTAGCACATTTTTTTCAGGGTTAATATACACTACGGAAGTATTTATTTGTACAAAGCCTCCGTTTTTAGTTATATATTCCGACAATGCTTTTGTTAAGCGTCCTGTTCCCCCTTTTGGATACATATAATCACAGTGAATATTAAAGTAACTAAGTGCAAAGAAGGCAGAACTATCTTTAAAAAAGTGCTGACCTATCATGTCAACCAATTTTGGATTATTAGTAAAACGAAAAAGGTACTCATACACAGGCACTTGTAAGTCATCACATTGGTTTTGAGTTTTTAAGAACTTCCACAACCATGGCAGCAACTCGTTAAATACATAATCTCGGTCTTTTAAGTCTCTAAAAAGGGGATTGTCTACCTCATACATATTATCCATGTACTGCATAATTTTTTTCATTTCTTTTATGATGACTTTAATATTTTCTTCTTCATCGGGAAATGTGTAGGTTAGGAGTTTTTGATAGTCTTCAATACTGTCTTCAGAACAAACTTCAATCATATTATCCCCAATACCTGTGGTAACATCATTTTTTAAAAATTCAACATCTATGTTAAGTTCATTTAGCATAGAAAGAACTCCCGTTGACACCTCAATTGCACGTATACCACAATCGAACGTAAACCCTTGATGATAAAATGACTTTACCAAACCTCCTACTTCCTTTTCCTTTTCGCATAAGAGGACTTTAAAACCTGCCCTACACAGGTACGCACATGATGTAAGTCCTGCGATTCCCCCACCCACAACAATAACATCATACTTTTCCATAGTTTCTCCTTTAAAAAGTCAGCAAAAAAACATCGGTTTTTGAAGCTGACTTTTTACACGTCGTTTTTACGTATGTGAAAACGACATAAAATACTGAGTTTGCACTGCAAACTCCAAAATGAAATATGCGATGCCATTTGCATCGGGCATTTCATTAATCTCCTTTAAAATTTTAAAAATACGGTGAAATCATATTTAATGATTCTTCATAAATACGCTTTCCCATAACTCGGTCGGTGGCATGTTTAGCGGGTGTTTCTTCATGAGTTAAGTTAAAATAGGTTCCGCTTATTCCTGCAACCTCTGGTGCGGCGGCTAAATAATATATCGCTTTTCCCGCAATTGAAGGATTTTTTAAGAATTTTGATGTAACATGTTTTGAAAAAAATCTATACAACCAGCCATTATTACTACCTATTTCTGTTTTTACTTCTCCAGGATGCACGGCATTTATTGTTACCCCTTTTTGATAAAGTTCGTCGGATAATTCCCAAATACTCATAAGTTGTGCCGTTTTAGAAGCCCCGTAACCCCGCAGCCCTGTATACAGTCTTTTGTTCCAGTGCAAGTCTTGTTCCACCAAGCCATTAAAACGATGCCCTTCTGAGTTTACTTGTATAATTCTCGAAGGTGCACTTTCTACGAGAACATCTTTCAACAATAATGTAAATAAAAGACTTGCAAGATGATTTACACAAAACACCAGTTCAAATCCATCATCTGTGTGAAGCCTTTTTGTAGAATGTAGCCCCGCACAGTTTATAAGCACGTCAATTTTTTTATAATGCTCAAGAATTGTATTGGCAGCTTTTTTTACCTCACTAAGATTACTAAAATCTGCAATGACAATATCAATAGGTACAGTATTACTTGAAAGGAGTTCTTTTCGTATTTTTTCTGCCTTTGAGCTATTGCGCGCAACTAGCACAATACTTGCACCATGAGCTACAAGTTCTTTTGCCGTTTCATAACCCACACCTGAAGTTGCCCCTGTAATAACGCACACTTTTTTTGTAAGCATTTCATTTGTTGTTTTTTGCTCTTTATTTCTATTTATCA
>CAZUPJ010000118.1:0-5408 GCA_964622185.1 uncultured Treponemataceae bacterium | reverse complement strand
ATAAACAATGCAGAGCGAAACTTCCTCTATTTAAAAAAAGAAATACCTGAGCCAGAAATGGAAATGATTCAAAGGGTTATTAGAGCAAATGCATTAAGCGGTATTAGCTTTGAAAAAGTTGCCCGCAGGGTATACCCAGAAAATGCCTTAGCTTCGCAAGTGATTGGATTTATGGGCTACGATGGCGTAGGGCTTTCCGGCATAGAGCTTTCGCAACAAGATATTCTAGCTCCAATAGAGACCAAAAGAGGGAAAAGCCCTGTTGGAAACAATGTTTTTTTAACAATAGATGCTAATTTACAATATAAATTGGAACAAATTGCCTATGACGCAATGGAAGAAACGCAAGCTGAAAGTTTTATGCTTGTTGCTGCGGATTCAAAAACAGGCGAAATACTTTCCTACATAAGTTTACCTGCCGCAAATTTGAATGAATACCCAGGTGCCATTGCAACTGAGAGAATGGATCGACCCGCAGTTCTTGCTTATGAACCTGGGTCTGTTTTTAAGATTTTTTCTGTAGCAAGTTTTATTGAAAGCGGTTCAATTGCTCAGCATGAAACCTTTTACTGTGACGGTATTCACACCATGACAGCTGCTAACGGAGAATCTTCAGTTATTACTTGCCTAGGAAATCATGGATCTGTAACGGCAATAGAAGCACTTCAATATTCGTGTAATGATGCTTTGGCTCAAATGAGCGAAGAAATGGGATCAGAAGCCTTTTTATCCATGGTTAGAAAATTTGGATTTGGTGAATACACCTACCTTGAAGTACCATCGGAAACAAGAGGGTCTGTAAAAACAACCAGTGACCACCTTTGGTCTATTCGTTCAAAACCAACTATGTCTATTGGGCAAGAACTTTCTGTATCTGCTTTACAAATGGTACAAGCGACAACTGCACTTGCAAATAATGGTATTCCTTTGCAACTTACTTTTATTTCAAAAATTACTGACAGTAATAACAATATATTGTACACTCACCAACCAAAAGAAAAAGAGAGAGTAGTTTCAAAGTCTACGGCCAATTATTTATTACAGGCAATGGAAACAACGGCACAATTTGGAACAGGAACAAGAGCTGCCTTAGGCGATATTTCTATAGGGGTAAAAACGGGAACGGCACAAATAACCGACCCTGAAACTGGTGCATACAGCGACACAGACTTTGTTTCAAACGTTGCTGCAATTTTTCCTATCGATGACCCTGAAATTGTTTTGTACATTGTTATTACACGGGCACAAGGGGAAACACTGTCAGGGCGAATTGTAGCCCCTGTTATTGGAGAAGCTGCAAACACCATCATTGACCATTTAGGATTAGCAAGAGCAAACGCTGCATCTCTTGAGCATACGGGAAGAATTTCATTTCAAACATATGAGCCTCTTACCGTGGGAAATGTTGTTCCCGATTTTACAGGAATGTCCAAACGTTCTCTAACACCCTTGCTGCAAGATGCCACAATTAGCTACCTTTTGAAAGGTGATGGTTGGGTTGTAAGTCAAGACCCACCTGCAGGCACTCCAATAACAGAAGGGATGACTATAACCCTTTATCTCGAGTAGCAATACATGAACGAAATCTTATTAGAAAAAAATCTTACACTACTTTCAAAGCGCTTTGAACATTTATACAAGGCACTTCTACCAATAAGTAAAGACACACACACTCCCTGTGGCATTGAAATTATTGAGGCAAAGAACAAAGAGCTAAGTGCAACCTATGACAATGCGTTTTTACACTCGGCATACAACCCAAGTGCCGAGGCAAAAAAACTAATGCAAACAAGCGATGTATGCAATGCTGAGTCCATTGTTTTTTTTGGGTTTGGTCTGGGTTACAGTGTAATTGAATGTGCTAGGCAACACAAAAACAAAACTATTATCGTTATAGAACCGAACCTACAGTTCGTTTTGCTTGCATTTTCAACGATGGATTGGACAGATGTTTTTGCACAAGAATCGCTCGTTCTACTATTTGAGGCTCCTCAACAAACGGTTATTACTATTCTTGAGCACTATGGGTTAAATGATTGTTTTTTTATTGCTCAAAATGCAATTATGCAACATGCCCTACCCTATTTTACAAACCTGCAAACACTTATTCAACGCAACAAAGACAAACAAGCAATAAATATGCGAACGCTAGAACGCTTTTCTAAACTGTGGCTTTCTAACATGTGTAAAAATATTTCGCATGTAGAAGCTCTTGAGGGAATAATGCGCTATGAAAAAAAAGCTGAAAATCTTCAAGCATGCGTTTTAGCGGCAGGCCCTAGCTTAGATGCAGTGTTACCATACCTTGCCGAGATAAAAAAACGCTGCATTCTCATTTGCGTAGATACTGCACTTAGAGCTTGTTTAAATGCAGGCGTTGAGCCGCATTTTATTTTACTCATAGACCCGCAATACTGGAATGCACGCCACATTGAAGGCTTACAAAGCCCTGAAAGCATACTCATAACAGAGTCTGCTGCCTATCCAAGTGTTTTTCGCTTCAAGTGCAAAGAAATAATTTTATGTTCATCTCTTTTTCCACTTGGAAAATATATTGAAAATTTTTCCTCCCCAAAAGGGGAACTGGCTCCAGGCGGCTCGGTAGCAACAAGTGCGTGGGATTTTGCCCGTTTTATTGGCTGTAAAAGCATTTATATGGCAGGGTTAGATTTATCGTTTCCGAATAAAAAAACTCACACAAAAGGAAGTACCTTTGAAGAAAAATTGCACATGGAGGCAAAAAAAACAAGTACGGTAGAAACTGCACTTTCAAGGGTATTATACAATAAACATACAGAAAAAAGCGTTGATTACAATGGAAAAGCTACCATAACCGATGCACGTATGAAGCTTTATGCTTGGTGGTTTGAAAGTAAGTGTATGGCAAATCCACAAGTAAAAACATTTTCGCTTTCAAATGAATCATTGGCAATTCCAGGCATACAACCCATTGAACTACAAAACCTCTTACAACTTATGCAAAACACGGTCGAAATACAAAAATTTGTAAACATTCAATCAACAGAAAAAAAAGAGCTTATTCCAGGCTTTATACAAAAATCCTTATTACAAGATTTTTCAGCCTTAGAAGAAATAATCGATAACGGCATACGCCTTTGTAAACGGCGATACACCACTGATGTAGAGTATGAAAAAGTATTAAAAAAGCTAAACGATATTGACTGTAAAATTGCTACTTCCACAGCAAAAGATGTAGTTTCACTTGTTTTTCCATCACCCGATCAATTACGAGAAATAGAAGAAAAAGAGCTTCCACAAAAACCTCTGGCACAGCCAAAAAGTACTTTTAAAGAAGGAGCCCAACATAATATACAGAAATCACAATTAATATATAATCTCATAAAAAAGGGAATAGATTTGCATATCTACTACTTGCTAAAAAATACATAAAGACGTAAAATAATACTTAAGTTTTTTTTAGGGCAACCGATATTTAATGTGTAAGGAACATATTAAGTAAGGGTGAGTCCCAAGACATCCAGACACCATTACTGAAAGTATAAAGGCTGAGAACAGTATGGTTTTCAGCCTTTTTTTTACAGGAGATCTAATGAATACATTCGCTGTTGCAGATTTAAAAGATGGAATGCGCTTCACGTCAGAAGTTGTCCTAGACAGCACATTCACTTTGCTCACCCCAATAACACCACTGTCAGAAAGCATAATAAAGGCATTGCAAGATTGGAATTTTAAAGAAGTATTTTCTGAGGGAGTAACTGGGAAAGCAGCAATATCTGATACAGATACAAGCTCGAGCTTTGCTGATGATAGCGAAAGTGTGAGTGCCAGCGATTTACTCAAAAGCAATATTACAAAAATAACAGAAAAAAGTGCTAATGCAGAAAACAAACTTGAGTTTGTAAAAGAAATATATAACGAATATTTAAATTACATTAAGGCAGTATATACACGATTTGCAACACACAGAGAACTTCAATATAAGAGCTTATATGTAACCATAAAAGATTTATGTATTTTTGTAAATCAAAACAGACGATATATTTTGCGTGTAACACCAGCTATGGAGCCCGATAGCAAAGACTTTCTTATATATCATGCCATGCGCTCTACTATTTTTTCAATAGTTATAGGCATTCAATTAAAAATTCCACTAAGCAAACTTACAGAAATAGGGGTTGCTAGTGTAACGCACGAAATTGGGATGATAAAATTACCCCCCCAATATTACATGACAAGCAGAATGCTCACACCAGTAGAAAAAAAGACACTTTTTACACACCCTCTTTTGTCATACGACATTCTAAAAGGGTATGACTTCCCATTAAGTATTAGCCTTGCAGCTCTTGAGCATCACGAAAAAGAAGACGGATCAGGCTATCCTCGAAAGCTACTTGGAAAAGATATTTCATTGTACGCAAAAATAATTTCTATCGCATGTTCTTTTGAAGCAATTACTGCTCCAAGGCATCATAGAAGTGCACAAAGTTCACATGAAGCGATGGTTGAAATGCTTAAAAATACTGGCAAACAATATGATGAAACTGTTATAAAAGCACTTCTTTATAGTATGTCACTTTTCCCAATTGGAAGCTATGTATACCTTGTAGACGGAAGAATTGGACTTATTGCAGATACAAACCCTGAAGATCCAAAAAATCCTATTGTGCAGCTTATAAATGAAAAAACAGATACTGGTGCAGATAAATTTGTAAAATCAGGTACTGGTGAGGTTCAAATACAAAGAGTACTTAATAAAGCAGAAACGGAACAGCTATTAAAAACACTTACTCCAACAGAAAGCCCTGTAATGGAAGCAACAGCCGACACTGATGCTGGCGATGATGACCTTGAAGAACTTGAAGAATTAGAAGAAATTTAATAGTAAGGGCACTCCTAAAAGTGCCCTTTTTTTTATACCTAATTCATTAATTTAGAATATTTTTGTGCTAAGCTTATAGCTTTTTTTGCAGCTAGACCACAATAGCGTTCTGGGTTTGCAAAGAAATTGGAAGCATCTTCTATACCTAGTTTTTCAAGTTGCGCAGTTATTGCATCGAAACTAGCAATATCTTTTGAAAGCTCGGTAAATAAAGATGTTCCATTCTTTTCTGCGGCTAGAGTAAGTTTTCTAATAACTTCGTGGGCATCGGCAACACCACTTTCTGCCAAAAGAATATAGGCAGGTTCTGCAAGTACACCGCCTTTGACCTTTCCACCACCATCATTGAGATTCTTCATCATGTTTTCTTTATCACTTTGTAAGCCACTTACAATATTGCGCATTCTTTCCACAGCCAACGTAAATCCTGCTAAATAGTCCGATACAAAGCGTTGACTTGCAGAGTTAGAAAGATCTCGTTGGTGCTCAGAAATTTGATCCATAAAGAATGTCATTACGCGGGGGGCAAATGCTTTCCAAAGAGACT
>CAZUPJ010000117.1:0-5503 GCA_964622185.1 uncultured Treponemataceae bacterium | reverse complement strand
TTAGAGCGGGTAAACTTTTTGATGAATCTTCTTTTGAAGATAAAAGTTTTATTACATTGTGAAATCCCTTTTCAACAACCTTACTAGCAGAAATTCTAAAAACAGCTTCTCCTGCTTTTATTTCTACACTGGTTGTTCTACTTTTTGCATTGTTCATTTGACTCGAAACAAATGCTTCCCAAATAATTGTATACAAACGTTGTTGGTCTCGTGTTAAATATTCTTTTACATATTCAGGTGTATAGGTAACATAGGTAGGTCTTATTGCTTCGTGAGCATCTTGTGCTTTTTTCCCCACAGAATACTCAATAGCTTTTTCTGGCAAATCGTTTGGATATTTTTCTTTAATCCATTCTCGTACCTCATCAAGTGCTGTTTGAGAAATACGAGTTGAGTCGGTACGCATATAGGTAATTAAACCAACACGGCTAGAACCAATTGCAACACCTTCGTATAATTGTTGGGCAACTTGCATAGTTTTTCGGGAGGTAAATCCCAGCTTATTGGCAGCAGCTTGTTGTAATTTAGATGTTGTAAAAGGTGCCTTTGGTTTTACCGTTCTGTCTTGTGTTTTAATTTCAGTTACTTCACATTCTGAAGATTTTATTTCATCAATAATGTCTTGTACTTCTTTTTCGTTGGTAAGTTCCGGCTTTTTCCCTTTGTATTGAACAAGCTGAGCAGTAAAGGCTGTTTTCCCTTTTTTAAAGTCTGCATCTAACGACCAATATTCAACTGGTAAAAAATCTTCTACTTCTTTTTCTCTCTCGCAGATAAGCCTGAGCGCAACAGACTGAACACGCCCAGCAGATAGACCATTTTTTACCTTTTTCCATAAAAGTGGCGACAGATTGTAACCTACCAGTCTATCCAAAACTCGGCGTGCCTTTTGAGCATTTACCTTTGGCTCTTCTATTTCTGATGGATTGTCTACCGCTTCTTTAATTGCAGTTGGTGTAATTTCGTTAAATACAATTCGTTTAATAGTAGCATTAGTTTTTGCTTCTAAAGAGCGTTTTAAATGCCAAGCAATAGCTTCCCCTTCACGGTCATTATCACTTGCAAGTAACACTTCAGTTGATTTTTTTGCATCTTTTTGTAAATCTTTTAAAATGGGAGCACGCCCACGTACCGTAATATATTCGGGCTGAAAATTGTCTTCAACATTTACTGCCATTCGAGATTTTGGTAAATCTATTAAATGTCCCATTGAGGCCTTTACGGTATAACCGGATCCAAGATATTTTTCTATTGTCTTTGCCTTTGCCGGTGACTCAACTATTACCAACGTTGAGCGTTTTTGTTTTTTTGCCTTTGGCGTTGTCTTGGCTTTAGTTTTGGTTTCTGCCATCATCTTCCCCTAAAAAAATCCGTATAAACGGTGTACTACTATCTCTAGTAAAAAAATAAAATTCTAATCAATTTAAAAGCTACAATACTTTATTTATTTTGTCAAGTTATTTTGCTGTATTAATAGTAGGAATTATTCAAAATTTGTTTTTGTGCGTTCCCCGCCAAAGGCGGGTCGGGCTCTTGCTTGTATCTTTTGCTTTGAAAGGACACGGCAAGCCATGTCCCTACAAGGTGCAAAAGGATACCGCTCTCGAATCCCTAACGCAATTTCAAAACTACACCTTTTGTGTTTCGTTTAGGGTGTAGCTAAAAACTCAAGGCTCTTTCTTCTAAAAACGTCATTGAATTTACAAGTTGTAAAACATCGCTTGCATCATTAATTACCGCTGCTCCATCTTCAACATAATCGTTTACGCACTTTTTTTGGGAAAGGCTACCACCAAATAAATCTCCTTGCACAATAGCACGCGGGCTTTGTACCGTACTTACAGCGTTTGCATAAAAGCATAGTTCACGGTTGTGTTCAATTGCAAAATCGGCAGTATGTAAGGCACCAGAGCCAGGCGGTGCTTCCATTACAAGTACAACCCTACTTAATGCAGAAATTATTCTGTTTCGTTGAACAAACTGCCAATTTTTTACTTCTGAGCCTAATTGATATTCACTCACAATACATCCGCCACTTGCTAAAATAGAAGCTGCAAGGCGTTTGTTACTTGATGGTGTAATATTGTCAACACCGCTTCCCAACACCGCAATCGTTGTTCCGCAGAGTTCAGAGCCTTGTGCTAAAAGAGACCCCATATGGGCACTTGCGTCTACACCAAATGCAAGACCCGATACAATGGTTATACCTGCAACTGTAATATCTTGTGCAATTTTTTTTGTGGCATGTGCATTTTGAGCACTAGGCTTTCTTGTTCCAACAATGGCAACACTGGGATTATTTAGTGAAAATATATTTCCTCTACAAAAAAGTGCATAAGGTGGATCAAAAATTTGTCGCACTAGATACGGATAATCGGGAGAATCATAAAACAACACTTTTGCACTGTAAGATTGCATGAGCTTCAAGTCAATATCAATTAAACGTACAATGTGAGACGGGTTCCACAGCGTTGTTCGTAATCTTCGCCCAATGCTTATAGAAAGTTCATCTAAACTAAGTGTTAAAAAATTGTCAGTCGTTTGCAGTTTTGACTCTAAGAGGCACTTTTCATCAAAACGCAAAAAACTAAGCCTTGCAATACATAGGCGCAAACGAAAATGTTCATCATAGTTACTCAGTACTTTTTGTTCCATCATTTTTTAGTTCATTTCTAAGCTTTTATGATACAGGATTGTTACGTTTAATTTATGCTAATTTTTCACTTTCAAGTTTTCTATCAAGATAGCCTGTATCTTCTAGATATTTTCGACGTGCAATAACAAGTGAAATTAATTCTTGGTACATATTATAATCAACTTCAAGTGCTATTGGAAAAATGTAAAATTCGGTTTCATCGCAATATCGTTCGATAAATTCAGGTTTTGTAACAAACCCCAAGCTTATCATATTGCTTATTCGGTCTGCACATTTTAAAATTTTTGCTTTTTCGCTGCCATGTTCAATGACGCTTCTTAAATAATCGGTTTTTAACTGCCCTTCTTTTTTACTTACCTCTAGTACTAAATCTAATACTTCACGGGCTTCGGGCTCTACATCTAAAATTAACTGTTGGTTAAAATCTGGTATGTCTTCCACCAAATCGTGAATACAGGAAGCTTTTAACAACACAGAATCAATGTATCCGTAGTCTATTAAAATGCCCAGTGTATCTATTTGATGGCGAAACATGTTACCACCAGAAAAACGTAACTTTCCTATAAGACTAGTTGCTAACTGCATGTATGGAGCTAACTCTATTTTTTTGAGTTCGTGCATAGATTGATTATTCATTTCATCAATTTTTTCAATTCTCATAGGACTACCTTAAAACATAAACCATCAGTGCTGTAAATAGTTACAGATTTGCTATATAAGACTTTAGCTTTTCAACTCGGCGCTGAACTGCTACAAGCTTTTCTTTTTCTGCTTCAACAACATCTTGAGGTGCATTTTTGGCAAAGTTTCCGTTTAGTTTAGCTTCAACTTTTTGGCAAAAGCCCTCTTCTTTTTCAATTTCTTTTGAAAAGTGAGCCTTTAACTGATTAACATCAATATTTTCACTCATTAAAATAAATGCTTCAAAGCCCTCGCCTACTGTTCCAATAGCTTTTGCTGGAGTTGAATCGACAAAAGCTATTTCTTTAACACCTGCTAAAAGTTTAATTAAATCGACCTTTTCTTCGCATACTTGTGCAGGTGAACTTGGAGTAATCAAAAGAGCTATATCGAGTTTTACATCTGGTGCTATTCCGCATTCAATTCTAAGGGAGCGAATTTGACGAATTAGATCTTGAAGTACGTTAAAACGTTTTTCTATTACTGCATCTTTTCTCCATTCTTCTACCGTTGGGAATGGAGCATTTATTAACATACCCTCGAAAGCTTTTAGTTCTTTTCTTGGAAGTTTTGAGTAAATTTCTTCTGTAACAAATGAACTGTATGGATGTAAAAGCCTCATACTTTCTTCAAGTACGTGCAAAAGAACTGAAATGGCGCGATTTTTTTCGTTTTCATCTTCTGTTCTAAAAGATAATTTTGTTCCTTCCACGTACCAATCGCAAAAGTCATTCCAAAAGTATTCATATACAGCTTGAGCACCATCGTTATAGCGATAGTTTTCAAGTGCATTTCGGGTAAGTTCTACAGCATTGTTCAGTCTGCCATAAATCCATTTATCGAGCTCAGTTAAATCATCTTTAGAAATAGCTACAATTTCGCGGCCTTCAAGGTTTCCAAGAATATAGCGGCTAGCATTCCATATTTTATTTGCAAAACGGCTGCCCATTTTAAATGATTCTTTGTCAAGTAAAATGTCTTGTCCTTGAGCACACATAAAGGCAAGCGAAAACTTAAGTGAATCTGCACCATACTCGTCAATAATTTCGAGAGGATCAATGCCGTTACCAAGCGATTTACTCATTTTACGGCCTTTTTTATCTCGAAGTAGACCGTGTATATAAATGTCTCTAAATGGCACTTCTCCAGTAAACTCTAAGCCAGCCATAATCATTCTACTTACCCAAAAGAATATAATATCGTAGGCAGTAATAAGGGCCGTTGTTGGGTAAAATGTTTGTAAATCGATAGTGTTTTCAGGCCAACCAAGAGTTGAAAACGGCCAAAGCCAACTTGAAAACCATGTATCCAATACGTCATTATCTTGTGTGAGCTTTTCGCCATTTGCACCACATTTTGGGCATGAGTCAACATCCGTTCTGGAAACGGTCATCTCACCGCAAGATTCGCAGTACCAAACTGGGATTCTGTGGCCCCACCATAATTGGCGACTAATACACCAGTCTCGAATGTTTTCCATCCAGTGTGAATAGGTGTTTTCCCATTTTTTTGGATAAAAAACTATGTCGCCATCTTTCCAAGCTTTTACTGCTTTTTCTGCCAATGGTTTCATTTTTACAAACCATTGCTCACTTAAATATGGTTCAACTACAGTATCGCATCTATAGCAATGTCCTACCGAGTGATTAATTTTCTTTTCTTCTTTGTATAAACCTTGTTCTGTAAGGTCTGCAATAACAGCCTTTCTTGCTTCTTTTGTGTTTAAACCTTGGTACTTAGCAGGAACTTCTTCGTTAAGTTTTCCATCTGGTGTTAAGATATTTATTACTGGAAGATTGTGTCTTTTCCCTACTTCCCAGTCGTTGTTATCGTGTGCAGGAGTAATTTTTACAACACCTGTTCCAAACTCTTTTTCTACGTACGTGTCTGCAATAATAGGAATAAGTTTATCGGTTAAAGGAAGTTTTACATTTTTTCCAATTAAGTGTTTGTACCTGTCATCTTCTGGGTGAACGGCAACTGCAGTATCGCCTAAAAGTGTTTCAGGGCGAGTTGTTGCAATTTCTAACTTTGAGCCGTCTTCTACTTCGTAGAAAATGTGGTACATAAATCCGTCTTTATCGGTGTGATCTACTTCATCATCTGCAAGCGCTGTTCCACATGAAGTACACCAGTTTACAAGATACTTTCCTCTATAAACAAGAC
>CAZUPJ010000116.1:0-5556 GCA_964622185.1 uncultured Treponemataceae bacterium | reverse complement strand
GGGTCCATGGAAAAAGTTCAAAAAGGTTTGTTAATCGGCAAAAAAATTATTGAAAGTGCAATAAACATGGATAAATAAGGTATTTAAGACACCCCTTTGTTTTCACTCAAAAGAGAGCAAAGGGATTTTTTGCTATTTATGAATGTGTCAACTATGCATTCAAAATAGTAAAATTTTTAGCCAAATTTTGATGGTTTTTAATTCAAGACGATTTTGTAAAAAATTATCCTACTGAAAGTTATATAGAGCTTTTGCTTGAAAAAAATATTAAAATCTACACAAGTTATTCAGATTTTTTTTCTTGCGTTATTTGTACTTATGGCTTAAAATTAATATAAGACACAAGAATTATTTTTGGAGTTCATTATGGCACACAAGTATATCCTTGCACTCGACCAAGGAACAACATCTTCTAGAGCGATTCTCTATGATAAAGAAGCAACACCTCTCTTTTCAAAAAACCAAGAGTTTACACAACACTACCCAAAACCTGGATGGATTGAACATGATGCAGAAGAAATACTCGAATGTCAACTCGCAGTTGCAAAAGATGTTCTCGAAAAGGCATATAAAGCCTTAGGAGCTACGGTTGAAGAAATTGCGGCAATTGGTATTACAAATCAAAGAGAAACAGTTGTACTTTGGGAAAAAACAACAGGAAAACCTGTATACAATGCAATTGTTTGGCAATGCAGACGAACGGCGTCACTCTGCGAAGACTTAGTTGCAAAAGGTCTCGAAGAAATAATTCAAGAAAAAACAGGACTCGTTATTGACGCCTATTTCTCAGGAACAAAAATTAAATGGATTTTAGATGAAGTTGAAGGCTTACGTGAACGAGCACAAAACGGTGAAATACTTGCAGGAACCATTGATACGTGGCTTATTTGGAAGTTAAGTGGTGGAAAAGCACACGTAACAGATGCCACAAATGCAAGCAGAACTATGCTCTACAATATTTATTTTGATGATTGGGATGATGAATTATTAAAACTTCTTGACATTCCAAGATGTATGCTTCCAAGTGTTCAGTCTTCAAGTGAAGTATATTGTAAAACAGATGAAAACGTATGCGGATTCTCTCTTCCCATTGCATCTGCCATTGGAGACCAACAGGCAGCCCTTTTTGGGCAAGGATGTTTTGATAGCGGAAATGTAAAAAACACGTATGGAACAGGATGCTTTATACTTATGAACACTGGAACAAAACCAGTAATTTCAAAAAACAAACTTCTCACAACGGTTGCACTTAGTCTAAATGGGGAAACATACTATGCACTTGAAGGCAGTATATTTATGGGTGGTGCTACTATCAAGTGGCTCCGAGATGAACTTGAACTTATTTCAGCTGCCTCTGAAATTGACACACTTGCAGAATCAGTAGAAAATGCAAATGGTGCATATCTTGTGCCTGCGTTTACAGGACTCGGAGCACCCTATTGGGATATGTATGCAAGAGGAACAATTGTAGGTCTTACGCGCGGTGTAAAAAAAGCACATATTTGTCGTGCCGTAATTGAAGCTATTTGTTATCAAGTTCGAGATGTTATCGATTGCATGAGCGAAGACTCAGGTCAAAAGGCTACAAGCCTTAATGTAGACGGTGGAGCTAGTGTTAGTGATGTAATGCTTCAGTTCCAAGCAGACATTGTAAACACAGAAATTCGGCGTCCAAAAAATATTGAGACAACTGCCCTTGGTGCTGCTTTTTTAGCTGGTCTTGCCGTTGGTTTTTGGAAAAGCAAAGAAGACATAATAAAATGCCAAAAAGTAGATAAAAATTTCACAGCAACAATGACCGATGCAAAACGCACAGAGCTGTATGCAGGCTGGAAACGTGCGGTAGAACGTTCAAGGGAGTGGATAGAAAAATGACATATGATGTAGCAATTATAGGATCTGGTATTTCAGGAGTTTCAATAGCAAGAGAATTATCAAAATATAACGTAGATGTGTGTATTCTCGAAAAAGAAAATGATGTTTCATGCGGTACGTCAAAAGCAAACTCAGGAATAATACATGCAGGGTATGACCCCGAACCAGACTCACTTATGGCAAAACTTAATATACGAGGCACAGAACTGTACCCAAAATGGGCTGAAGAACTTCATTTTGACTATAAACCAATAGGATCACTTGTTGTTGCCTTTTCAGAGGGCGATGAAAAAATAATCAAAGAGTTATATGAAAGGGGAGAAACAAACGGAGTACAAGAACTTAGAATTATTGATAGAGATGAACTTGTAGCATTAGAGCCAAATATTGCAGAGGAAGCAACTTCTGCACTATACGCACCTACAGCAGCCATTATAAGCCCGTATCAAGCAACATGGTCAATAGCAGAAAATGCTGCTCTCAATGGTGTAAAAATAATAAGAGAGTGCGAAGTACACAATATCACAAAACCAAACGATACATGCAAGAATTTTACAATTCATACTGGAAAAGGAAATATTGAAGCTACATATGTTGTAAACGCAGCAGGTTTATATGCAGACAAAATTAGTGAAATGGTAGATGTAAAAAAATATGCAATTGTTCCGAGACGAGGCGAATATAGCCTATTAGATAATAATTGTAAAAACCTTGCGAATCATGTACTTTTTCAAACACCTAATGAACTTGGAAAAGGCGTTTTAGTTTCTCCTACTGTTGACGAAAATATTCTTATTGGTCCCTCGGCCGACAGTTGTGCAGATAAATCATTTATGGGAACGTACCGAGAAAACCAAGATTTTATTCTTGAAAAAGGTGAAAAAACAATTCCAAATATTCCGCAAAGAAATATAATAAACTCATTTGCAGGGGCAAGAGCAATTGCCTACTGGCTCGATGCTGATGGGAAAACAGAAAAAGCCGTGAACGATTTTTTTATTGAAGAAGACAAAGATGTTAAGCGTTTTATTCATGTAGCGGGTATTAGTTCTCCCGGTCTAGCTTCGGCTCCTGCAATTGCAGAATATGTTGTGCAGATTTTAAAAGACTCAGGACTTAAACTTACACCAAATAAAGACTTTGTCCCCATCTTCAAAGGAATTCCAAACTTTAAATTTGCATCTGACAAAAAGAAAAAGCAACTTATTGATGGAAACAAACTATACGGGAGAATTATTTGTAGATGTGAAATGATAACCGAAGCAGAAATTGTACAAGCAATTCATAGTAATGTGGGGGCTGTTGATTTAGACGGTGTAAAAAGAAGAACACGAACAGGCATGGGAAGATGCCAAGGTGGATTTTGCTCTCCACGTGTTACAGAAATCATAAGCCGAGAATTAAACATACCCATGATTGATGTTACAAAAAAAGGTGGTTGCTCATTTATATTAAATTCTAAAACACGTACTGCCGACCCGACACAAGGAGGCTATTAATGAAATACGACATAGTTATTATAGGAGGAGGTCCTGCAGGACTTGCTGCAGCCGTGTCGGCTCGTGAAGAAGGATGCGAAAGTATTTTAATACTTGAAAGAGACGTTCGTCTCGGGGGAATTCTTTTACAATGTATCCATAATGGATTTGGGCTTCACCACTTTGGAGAAGAACTTACAGGACCTGAGTATGCAGCTCGCTTTATCGATGTAGTAAAAAAACTAAACATCGAATACAAAGTAGATACAATGGTATTAAGCATAAGTGCAGAAGATAAAGAGGAAGTCTTTCCTAAACGAATTGTTACCGCTATAAATACTGTTGATGGAATGATGAATATTGAAACTAAAGCAGTAGTTTTATCAATGGGATGCCGAGAAAGAACACGTGGAGCCTTGGTAATTCCGGGAACACGCCCCGCAGGCATTTTCACTGCAGGCAGTGCACAACGCTTTGTAAACATGGACGGGTATCTACCTGGAAAAAAAGCTGTAATCTTGGGTTCTGGCGACATTGGTTTAATTATGGCTCGCCGCCTTACTTTAGAAGGTGTCGAAGTAAAGCTAGTATGCGAACTTATGCCATTTTCAGCAGGTCTTACTCGCAACATTGTTCAATGTGTTGAAAATTTTAATATACCATTAAAATTTAAGCATACTATAACGGCTATCCACGGAAAAGAACGTGTAGAAGGTGTTACCGTTGCACAAGTAGATAACAATCGAAAACCCATTAAAGAAACAGAAGAATTTATTGAATGCGATACCCTATTACTATCCGTTGGATTAATTCCCGAAAATGAAATATCAGTTGAATGTGGTGTATCTATGGACTCGAGCACATCAGGCCCAATTGTAAATGAAAGAATGGAAACTTCTGTAAAAGGTGTTTTTGCCTGTGGAAATGCTGTTCATGTACATGACCTTGTAGACTTCGTTACGCAAGAAAGCATCAGAGCGGGACAAAACGCAGCACTTTATGTACAAGGCGAAAAACCGATAAATCCTAAAAATATTACCCTTAGACCTGGAAACCGTGTTCGCTATACAGTTCCGCAATACATAGAAAGTACAGAGACTAACTCAGATGTTTCAATAATGTTTAGACCTACTGATGTATATCGCGATGTTCAAATTGTAGTGTACAGCAATAACCAACGCATAAAAGCTCAAAAGAAAAAAATTGTTAAACCTGGTGAAATGCAAGTAGTAGAACTAAAACCAGATGTGTTGGCAAAAGTAGTAGATAACCTTACAATATCTATCGAAATACCCGAGGAGGACAGAGAATAATGGCAGATGCAGCAATACAAGATGTAGAAGAAACTGTAGCAGGATTAGAAAAAATTCCTCTGACGTGTATAATATGCCCGATAGGATGCTTAATGGAAGTTACCGTTCAAAACAATGGGGACACACAAAATGTACTAGCCGTAAAAGATAATACATGCCCCCGTGGAGAAGAATATGCAAAAAAAGAGCTCATAAACCCTACAAGAACACTTACAACTACCATTGTTGTTACGCAGGGAGAAGCACCTTTAGTACCAGTAAAAACAGATGGTGAAGTTCCTAAAGACCGACTATTAAATTGTATGGAAATTATTCGTCGCCAATGCGTAAAAGCCCCTGTAAAACGTGGTGATATTCTTATTAGAGATATTCTAGGATGCGGCGTAAATGTAATTGCATGTGCAGATATTCCTAAATAGTTTACTCATCATCGTCCGATTCTTCTTCTATTTGGTTTAGAGCTTGCTGTTCTTTATATAGTTCTGCAAGCTCTAAATCTATTCCCTTTATGGTTTTATGCCCATATAACCCAATGCCTGCGCAAGCAAGAATAATAGCACCCATAATAAGTAAAAACCAAACAGGAGGTGTTTCTCTACTAATCGTGGTATAAAAATTATAGCCCAAAAAAGCTGTTCCAAGTGCGCATAAATTTCTGTTTCGAGTGAATGCAGCTTTTTTCTTTTCAAGTATTTCAATTCTTTCGTTTAATTCTTCTTCTGTCATCTAGTATTGTGCCTTTCGTAATCGTACCTGTTCAATATCGTTACTAAACAACTCTCTAAGGTCATTTAATCCCAATGCCATCAACGCCATACGGTCAATACCAATACCCCACGCTAAAACAGGAACATCAATACCCATAGCCTTGGTAACTTCTGGACGGAAAA
>CAZUPJ010000115.1:0-5590 GCA_964622185.1 uncultured Treponemataceae bacterium | reverse complement strand
GGATACACATACATATCGGAACACGACGTTACTCCACTGGCTAACATCTCCATCCATGCTAGTCTTGAACCTAACATAGTATCTTTATCTGTAAAACTATCTTCAATTGGCATAACAATATCAAGCCACTTGAGCAGGGGAAGATCACTTCCAACGCCTCTAACAAGTGTCATAGGATTATGAGTATGGGCATTTACAAGCCCCGGAAAAATAAGTTTTCCGGTCATGTCTTTTTCTTGTTCGTAAGAATCTGTAGGTTTGCTGCATCCCACATAGATTATTGTTTCGTTTTCAATTCCTACATAGCCACTCTTAATGATGGTATTTGTTTGAGGATTTGCAATGATATGTGCATTTTTTAATAGTAGTTTCATATGTTTTCCTTACAGTTTTGATACAATATCGCTAATATATTTTTTCATGGCTTGTTTAGAAATTTCTGCGGTGTCATCTACTTCTTCAACCGTAATTGCTTGATTTAATACTCCCGCAGCCATGTTTGTTATTAAAGACATAGCCAAAAGAGGCATAGAACAGTGTGCTGCAGTGAGAGCTTCTGTAACGGTAGACATCCCAACTGCATCTGCTCCAAGTATTCTCATAGCCCTTATTTCTGCTGGCGTTTCAAACTGTGGGCCTGTAGCATAAAAATACACGCCTTCATGTACTGAAAGTGTCGAATTTTCTGCACAGTTTAAGGCAATTTCTCTTAATTTTTTGGTATACATATCGCATACATCAAAAAATCTCTCACCAAATTCAGGAATATTTACTCCTCTAAGTGGGCTTGCACCCATTAGTTTAATATGATCTTTAATAATCATAACATCCCCTTGTTTAAACTCAGTATTTATTGCTCCTGCAGCATTTGTTAAAATACTTGCTTTTACCCCAAGTAATTTAAAAAGGCGAATAGGCACAGTAAGCTGCTCAAATTCATATCCTTCGTAATAGTGAAATCTTCCAGACATACATACAACTTTTTTACCCGCTAAATCTCCTAAAATAAGCTTTCCTGCATGAGAACTAACAGTAGACAATAAAAAATTAGGAATATCTTCGTAATTGATGATTGTGGGATTTTTTATTTCCTCAGCTAATCCTCCAAGACAAGAACCAAGAATTATTGCTACCTCAGGATTATAATCAATTTTACCAAGTACGTAGTCTGCACTTTTTTTAAAGTTATCGTATGACATAAAATACCTCTCACATTATTATATACATAATGCTGAAAAAATGGTAGTCATATTTCTTAAAGTGTTGATAATTTCGCTATTTTTGTGTACACTGTTGCCAATCAAAGGGGGACAAATGCAAAAAGAAATAAAGTTTGCTACATCATTTAAGGAACAGCTTACACCTCGATCACTTATTATTGGAACTATCGGTTCTGTAATCGTAACATGTGCCTCGCTGTTTGTAGCGCTTAAAGCATCTTCTCTTCCATTTCCAATTATGTTTGTAGCACTTTTATCGATGTTTGTTTTAAAAGCATTGGGAAGAACAAACATAAACGAAATAAATGTCACCCACACCGCAATGTCTGCTGGTTCTATGGTTGCTGGTGGTGTCGCTTTTACTATACCTGCAATTTACATGCTTTTTCCAAACGAACAAATACGTTTTACAAGTCTTTTAATTATTATAATTTCAGGTACACTTTTAGGATTAATTTTCACGTCATTAATGAGAAAACAGTTCATCGAAAAAGCTGAGCTACCATATGCTATGGGGCATGCTGCGGCTGAAACTCTTATTGCAGGTGATGAAGGTGGAAAGAAAGCTCATGTGCTTTTTGCCTCTTTTGGTTTTGCGGCTCTTTTTACTATTCTTCGAGATTGGTTTTTGAAAATACCAGCCCTAATTTGGTTTAAAAATATGATGAGTTTTGGATCTCTTGGAGGTATATGGCTTTCTCCTATGCTAATTTCGGTTGGATACTTAGTAGGACCAATTTTTATTGGGGTATGGTTTTTAGGTGCTCTTATTGGTGATGTTGGAATTGTTATTCTTTGTCAAAAGTTTTCTTTTTTTGATGCAACAACAGCTTCTAACATAAAAAGTGCTTTAGGCCTTGGATTAATGGTTGGAACAGGTGTTGGCATTTTTCTTAAAAACATTTTTCCAAATATTAAATCTATGTTTTCTTCAATGACATTTTCTGCATCAAAAAAAGAACAAAGTGAATCGATTATCCCATTACGTTGGGCACCGATTGCAATGGTAGTACTTGCATTTTTATTTGTGCTTATTCTTGATATACCTATTTTTGCTTCTGTAGTCACTATTTTAGGTGTGTGGCTCGTTACAGCAATGTCATGTCAAACGGTTGGTATGTCTGCAATAAATCCCATGGAAGTATTTGGTATAGTCGTTCTATTAATTGCTCGGCTTGTGTCCCCTTCAACAACCGAAGTAGCGGCTATCTTTATTGCAGCAATTGTTGCAACCGCATGCGGTCTTGTAGGTGATGTAATGAACGATTTTAAGGCAGGTCATATACTAAAAACGGATCCAAAAGCTCAGTGGACAGCAGAGCTCCTTGGCGGTCTTGTAGGTGCTGTTGTTTCTGCCATTGTTGTACTTGCAATTGTTACTGCTTATGGTACAGGTGCTTTTGGTAATCCTGAACTTTTTCCAGCAGCACAAGCATCGGCAGTTGCGGCTATGGCAGGTGGCATAGAAAACATGCCAGTATTCTTTACGGGTTTAGTTCTTGCAGCACTTCTCTACATTTTAGGATTTTATCCTGTAATGACGCTTGGCTTAGGTGTATATTTGCCATTTTATCTTTCTTTTACAGCATTCATTGGAGCAATGCTGCGACTGTTGTTAGACAAAATACAACCAGCATTTGGAAAAAGTGGAAAAGGGACTGTTATAGCAGCTGGCTTACTTGGCGGGGAAGCCGTTATTGGAGTAGTTATCGCAATAGTGTTAGCATTGCAATTTGTTTTTTTATAAATTTTAACATAGTTATCTTGCACTTTTTGAAAGAAAAGTATATAGTAATAAGGAGAATAATGTTTGTTTTTGAGCATTTATGATTAGATAAGTATTTTGCGAGCTAGGAGCTCATAAGATGTATAAAAAAAATAAAACAGCCTTAACTTTCTTTCTAGTACTTACATTTTTATGTACGCATTTTTTTTGCTATTCGCAAGAAATCAAGCAAGTAATAAAAGTAGGGTATTCTGAAACAATAAATACAATCATCTCAGATGCAGACAGTATTACTTCAAAAGGTTATGGATATGATGTTCTAAAAAAAATTGAAGAAGTGAGTAATTTTACATTTGATTTTATTCCAATAAAGGGTGATATGCTTGAAGCAGTACAAAACGGTATTGTAGATATTGCGGGATTAAGCATAAAAACTCCCGAAAGGGCAAAAAAGCTTGCCTTTTCTAATATACAGTATAGTAAAACCTTTGCAGCACTAGCAACTAACGATGCAAATATTTACTACAACGATTCACAAGCGATTGATGGAAAAACTGTTGCAACATATCCCGACAACTTGGCACAGGAATACTTAGATAGGTACTGTTCCTTTTATGGTATCTCAGTTAATTATGTTTATGGTACTCTTGAAAACTATATGGACTTAGAAACTGATTTTTATATTACCTATTCTCAGCATGAAAAAGCTGTAGGTAAAAATAATGTATTAAATCTTGGTGTTTACAATGTATATTTAACGTCAAAACTTGAAAATCAAAATTTATTAAACACCTTGGATACTATTTTTTATGATATTGTTGCAACCGAGGGAAATTATTTTTTAGAACTTGAAGAAAAATATTTAGGTGCTAATATCGAGTTAAATCACCGCTCTTTAAGTAAGAATGAAGTTGCAATCTTAAAACAACGTCCTCTTGAAGTAGGCTACATTGCGGACTACGCACCAATTTCATTTATGAATGAACAAGGTGAGCCTGATGGTGCAATGATTGATGTATTGAACCGCTTTGCCAACCACTATGATTTTGAGCTACATTATCATCCCTACAAACTACAAGACCCGCTTGATTCCCATGGATATTATGACATTCTTGTAACAATTTATGGCGATGGTAACCTTAACTTTCAATACTATACTCCAACAGAAGAATATTATATTATTCCTATGTTTGCACAGGTGCATTCAAAAACACAACGTGATAATGAAACATCACAAGAACTTATTGAAAAATCATCAAAAATAGGCATGTTACAATACTTAACATTAGATTACGATTTGTTTCAAAAAACATACCCAAATAGCGAGATTATATTTTATAACGATTGGCATTCTTTACTAAATGATTTTGCAGATGGAAAAATAGATACAATAATATCAACAGAAAGCTCTACCACATATGCTGAGTTATATTTAAGTGATGTTGAGCGAACTACTGTGCATACTAACTTTTCAGTTCCAATGCAGTTTTTAATTTCAAATTCTATCGCAGATGAATACGTACCAGTTTTTAATATTATGCAAGATAATGTAACCGAAAATGAGTATCGAAATATTATTAATAACAATTCAAATTTATTTTATCCAGAAACAACATTTTTTGATTTTTTAGTTGAATATGTATTCTACATAGCTATGCTAGTTTTTGCAGTTATACTTTTCTTTTTTGCCTACGCAAATCACCAACAAAAAAAACGTAATAGAGTAGTTACTGCAGCTTATAATACCGATGCATTAACAGGATTTATGGCATTGCATACATTTAGTGATTATGTTGATAAAGCGTTAAAACATGCAAAACCTGAAGAATATGAGTTAATCTCGCTTGATGTTGATATGTTTAAGACAATTAATACTTACTACAGCAATGAACGTGGTACAGATGTTATTATAGCTATAGCAAGCGGTTTAAAAACGGCATTTGAGTTTAGTTCTGCATGTATTACCAGAAGAACTGCAGATCAATTTCTTGTATTAAGAAAATGGGGAGAAGGTGGAAGTATTTCAAAAATATATGATTTGTATATTTTCCCCAGTTTAAAAGGTTTAATAGGTGAAAAATATAATATTACTATGTCGTTTGGCAGTGTAGTAATTGATAATTGCGAAGAAAAATCATCTTCCATAATTGGCCATGCCGATACAGCAAGAACTTTGGGTAAAAACAAACATGAAACAACGTTTATTACTTTTGATAGCAGTATGAAAAAGCTGTACGAAAATAAAATAAATGTTACGTTTAAAATGGAAAAATCTCTAAATGACAGGGAGTTTGTTGTAGTGTATCAGCCTAAAGTTAATTTTGAAACGTTAAAAGTTGGCGGAGCTGAAGCTTTAGTAAGATGGAGACCTAATAAAGAACCTCAAATTTTCCCCGATGCATTTATACCAGTCTTTGAAGAAAACGGCTTTATTGCTAATTTAGATATGTATGTTTTTGAAGAAGTATGTTTGTTTATTAAAGAGCACAGTCACCTAAATATTCCTAGAATTTCGGTAAATCTATCTGTACATACAGTACTTGATGAAAACTTCTTACATAATATTACAAGTATTGTTTCTAGACATGGTGTAAATCCTAAACTTTTGGAACTTGAAATAACAGAAAGTCTTATAGTAAATGAT
>CAZUPJ010000114.1:0-5658 GCA_964622185.1 uncultured Treponemataceae bacterium | reverse complement strand
TCTGATTCTTCAGCAGTAAGAACATTTTCTTGTTCAATTCTTTCAATAACAGAGATTACTTGTTGGTCAAGCAAATCTTTTGGCACTGTGTATAAAACATATGCTCTATATTCATCTGTATATATCGAACTTGTATCTACATCGTAGCGTCGAGTAAGTACCCACCAGTCGTTTTCTTTTCTTGCTCCAGAAAATTCAGTTTCAGTTACTGTTTTTATTATATTTTCAAAATATGTATCGTATTCACCACTTGTGCTTCCGGTTTCAGCACCTGAAAAAACACCTTCCACTCGAGTAGAAACGTTACGAGCAATAGTTTGAGGCATATTAAAGCCTTCAACCCATGCTTGAGCTGCATTTACATTTTGTGCAGTTGTTTCTGCAACAAAGCAGTAATCGTTTGAAAACTCAGGTAAATCTTCAAGTCCGTTAATTCCATCTAGAATATATGTTTCAACCCAAATGGGAAGTTCGTTTAATCCTAATGCAGAACCTTTGTGTTCAAGTACTTCAGAGGAAACAGTTCCTTTAAGTTCTTTTGCCACAGGTTCTTTTTCTTCTGGAGTTGAAGAACAACCTACAAATACTACTACACCAACAAATAATATGGTTAGTATTTCTAAAATCTTTTTGTTTATAGTAATCATAATTACCTCCAATAAAAAATTCCTATCAAGAATGATAGCATGAACGATTTTTTCACTCACTGTAAGTATTATAACTGAAGAAAATATTTTATTCAAGTAGAAGTAAATGATGTGATTCTAAATCATTATTTATATGTGGTGCAATGCAAAAAACTCTAGACTAAAAGTAAAAATAAGTATATAACTGTTTAATGGATTTAAAAATCGACAAAAGAGACAGTGTGCCAGATATTACCCAAGGCGTTATTTGGAAACAAATTTTGTACCTCTTTTTTCCTATATTATTTGGAATATTTTTTCAGCAACTCTATAACACTGTGGATGCTATTATTGTTGGTCGATTTTTAGGTAAAGAAGCTTTGGCTGCCGTTGGTGGCGGAACAAGTACCATAATAAATTTAATGGTTGGTTTTTTTGTTGGACTAAGTTCAGGCGCAACCGTAGTTGTTTCTCAATTTTATGGTGCAAAAAATACTCGAAATGTACATTATGCTGTGCACACAGCTTTTGCCCTTGCCATAGTAGGCGGAATTATGCTCATGATTATGAGTTTTTTTGCAGCTCCACTTGCACTTAATCTAATTGGGACACCCATTGAAATATTCAAGGAAGCAATTGAGTATTTACGCATATATTTTGCAGGAATTTTGCCACTTATTCTTTTTAACATAAGTTCAGGTATTTTGCGTGCAGTGGGAGATACAAAGCGACCACTCTATTTTTTAATTGCAGGAATGATAACAAATATTATTCTTGATTTAGTGTTTATTGGATTTTTAGGATTCGGTGTAGAGGGGGCGGCTATTGCAACGGTATTTGCTCAAGCGGTTAGCATGGTGCTTACCTGTAGATGCTTAATTAAAACAACCGACTCTTATAAACTTTATGTACGAGACATTCGGTTTTCACTTCCCATTTTGAAACGAATGTTGTCAATAGGTTTTCCTGCTGGTATTCAAGCGGTTATGTACTCTCTTTCAAATATTATAATTCAAGCAAATATAAACGCTTTAGGAACGAACACCATTGCAGCGTGGGCAGCCTTTGGGCGAATTGACAGTTTTTATTGGATGATACTCAATGCTTTTGGTTTGGCACTTACAACATTTGTTGGTCAAAACTATGGCGCACAAAATTACAAACGAGTACTAAAGGGTACAAAAAGTTGTGTTTTAATGGCATTATGTGTTGCAATAGTTGTTTCAACGTTTATGTGGGTTTTTGCTCGACAAATTTTTTCGCTTTTTGTTACCGATGATCTTGTAATACAAAGTGGAATATATATGCTACGATTTTTTGCCCAATTTTTTATTATGTTTATACCAATAGAAGTGCTGTCTGGAGCTTTGAGAGGGGCAGGGAGGACATTTGTTCCGACAATGATAAGTGTAATTTGTATCTGCCTGTTTAGGGTTGTTTGGCTTTCGTTTGCAGTACCGGATAACCAGACAATTTTCACTGTTATGGTATGCTATCCCATAACGTGGGGACTTGCGGCAAGTGCCATGAGCATATATTTTTTACGCAAAAAATGGCTTCCAAAAACAGTATGATAGAATTACAACATGAACAAAATGAAAAAGTTAGATGCTTACTTGTTTACAATGTAGAAGATGATGAAGCAATGTATCAAGCAAATGAACTGCAAGGGCTTACCGATACCTTGGGTTTTGAAACCGTACATGCCGAGTTTGTTCGCATAAAAAAGCCTTCTCCACGTTATATACTTGGTTCTGGAAAAGCGGAAGAAATAGCAGTGTGGGCAAATGAAACAGAAGCAGATTGCATAGTTTTTGATTTTCAAATATCACCTACCCAACAACGCAATTGGGAACGTTTGGCAGAAATTCCCGTGTATGATAGAGAAGAGATTATTCTACGTATTTTTGCAAGCCGAGCTCAAACAAAAGAGGCCGTTTTACAGGTAGAACTTGCAAGGCTTCAATATTCGCTTCCTCGTTTGGCACATTCTTATGGAGATATGGCACGACAGCGAGGTGGTAACTACGGCTCAAAGGGAAGCGGTGAAACTCAGCTTGAACTTGATAGGAGAGCTATTTTGCAAAAAATTGCCCTTATTAAGATAGAGCTTGAAAAAGTTTCAAAAGAGCGCCTTGTGCAAAACAAACGCCGAAGTAAAACAGGTGCTTTTAATTGTGCCATTGTTGGTTATACAAATGCAGGAAAATCGAGCCTTTTAAATGCTCTTACTGGCGCAGATAGCTTTGTGCAAGATGCGCTTTTTGCAACCCTTGATCCTACTACACGAAAATTAAACGTTAATGGTTCTGTAGAAATTCTTTTAAGCGATACCGTTGGATTTATCCGAAACCTTCCACATACGCTTGTAAACTCATTTCGCTCAACTCTCGAACAAGCTGCCAGTGCAGGTCTTATTTTGCTCCTTTTGGACGCCTCCGATATACATTTTGAAAACCAGTACAAAACAACTATTGATGTACTTGCAGAAATAGGAGCTGAAAGCATTCCTAAAATTTTATGCTTTAATAAAATAGATGCAATAGAAACAAATGCATTTTTAAAAACACGCGTTGAGGCATATGCAAAAGAGTACAATGCAATGCTTCTTAGTGCAAAAATGAAAACAGGTTTTGATGAGCTACGGGTAAAAATTCAAGAAGAGCTTGTGGGTGAACTTAACATGTATAAAATTCCACTTGAACAATGTAGTGTTGAGTCTCTTATTAGAAAACATGGCATTATAAAAAGTATTGAGTGGCAAGACGAACATGTGGTTATTAAAGCATGGCTTCCGAAAAGAATACAAGAGGCATTAAATGAGTTTTTGGAATAAAGCAAAGACAATTAATAATTAATAATTGATAATTTTTCCTTAATGTGCTATATTATAGATATATTACATTAAGGAAAAAACATGACATTTACACAAAGACCAATCTACGAAAATAAAGAAAACGAAGAAGAAAAACCTAATGCAGATGCACTTAGCTTAAAATTTTTAAAAACAAGACAAATACTTTTAACAGGAGAAATAAACAAAGCTCTTGCAGAGAAAATAATTAAACAACTCTTAATTTTAGAAGCCGATAATTCTGATCCCATTTATGTATTTATCGATTCTCCAGGGGGGGATGCAGACGCAGGGTATGCAATTTTAGATATGATTCGCTTTATTAATGCTCCTGTGTACACTATTGGAATGGGGCTCGTTGCTAGTGCAGGTGCTTTAATTTTGTTATCATCTCCAAAAGATAAGCGTTTAGCACTTCCTAATTCACATTATTTAATTCACCAACCGCTTAGTGGTATTAAAGGTGTTGCAACAGAAATTGAAATCCACGCGCGAGAAATTGAAAAAATGCGCAGTCGAATCAACAAACTTATATCTGATGAAACAGGTAAAGCATTAAAGCAAGTTGAAAAAGATACCGACCGCGACTTTTGGATGGATGCAGAAGAAGCAAAAGCGTACGGTCTAGTAAGCAAGATAATTTCGTCAAGAGACGAATTAAAATAAGACATTAGTATATTACAACGGAGAATAACAATGGGAAAACCTCTCGTATTTCAATCAGACTTTGGAACCTGTGATGGTGCAGTGAGTGCAATGTATGGTGTTGCTTACTGTGTTGATGAAAATCTGAAAGTGTTTGATTTAACACATGAAATTCCCCAATTCAATATATGGGAAGCTTCTTACAGACTTATTCAAACTGTTGAGTTTTGGCCTGCCGGCACTGTTTTTGTTTCTGTTGTAGACCCTGGTGTTGGTTCAAGTCGAAAAAGTGTTGTAGCACTTACCACAACGGGACAATATATTGTTACTCCCGACAACGGAACACTTACTCATATAAAACGAATTTTGGGAATAAAAGAAGTTCGTGAAATTGATGAGTCGGTAAATAGACTTGAAAACTCCCACGAAAGTCACACTTTTCATGGACGGGATGTTTACGCCTATACTGGGGCAAGGCTTGCGAGCGGAACAATTTCCTATGAAGAAGTGGGACGATTATTTGATGCAAGTAATGTACTAGAGTTACCAGTTTTTGATGCACAATTAACGGACACATCAATTAAGGGAAGTATAGATGTATTAGATGTACGTTTTGGTAGTGCTTGGACAAATATTCCAAGAACTCTTTTTTCGACGTTTGATATTAAACACGGAGAGCCCGTTGATGTTATTATTCAAAATTCAACAAGAGTTCTGTATCGAAATCATGTTATTTTTATGAAATCCTTTGCAGATGCTTACATCGGAGAACCTCTTGTGTATGTAAATAGTCTAGATTATATGGCAATTGCTATAAATCAAGGGAGCTTTTCAAAAGCCTATAATATTGGAACTGGTACCGAGTGGACAATAACCTTACAAAAGGTACAAAAATAATGTCAGAAAAGGTGCAAAAAAAAGCTGTTATAGAGTTTTCAAATTTCTCCTTTCAATATTTTGCACAATCGAAACCGACGATAAAAAACATCGACCTTACCATATATGAAGGAGAAAAAGTTCTTGTCGTTGGGCCAAGTGGAAGTGGAAAAAGTACCATTGGCAATTGTATAAATGGGCTTATTCCCTTTTCATATAAAGGTGAAATTACTGGGAGCTTAAAAATAGTTGGTGAAGAAACACAAGAACTCGACGTTTTTAAGCTTTCAAAAAAAGTTGGTACGGTACTTCAAGATTCAGATGGTCAATTTATTGGTCTAACAGTTGCAGAAGATATAGCTTTTTCGCTTGAAAATGACTGTGTATCACAAAGTGAAATGAAACAGATTGTTGAAAAAACCGCTGCACTTGTCGACATGGACAAATTTTTAACATCTTCGCCGCATGAACTTTCAGGTGGGCAAAAGCAACGTGTTTCATTTGCAGGCGTAATGGTAGACAATGTTGACATACTGCTTTTTGATGAACCACTTGCAAACTTAGATCCAAAAACTGGGCAAACCGCCGTTGAGCTTATTGACGACATACATAAAAAATTTAATAAAACAGTAATTATTATAGAGCACCGTTTAGAAG
>CAZUPJ010000113.1:0-5691 GCA_964622185.1 uncultured Treponemataceae bacterium | reverse complement strand
AACCTATATGTTTCAAGTCAAGATTCCTTCGACCCCGATATGTACAATGAAAACATACTTTTTGTAGATGGAATTGCAACACCTCTTCCTCCTGTTACAATTACTCACCCCCGAGGTATTTTAAAAGAATGGGTAATTCAAGATACTGAAAGTATGATAGATTTATCATTTTCTCCGACTACTGATACGGTTCGAAAGAATAGTATATTAATTTTAAGAACACAGTATCATACTTTAATTGGAACTTGCGAAGGGACTATTTGTGATAAAGACGGCAATCTTTTCCCTTTAAAAGAATTGTCTGCTGTCGCTAAAAAACAATATTTACGGTTGTAGCTATGAGTAAAAACAATGCCCCCATTTATGAACCAGGTGAATTAGACAAAGTTAGAAAAAACTTAGGCGAAATTGATCCTGCTGAATCACAAAGAATTGCAGACATGTTAGGTGGCCAAGTAGGACGCGAAAAATATATACCCGACAATGCACCAACTCAAAAAACCCCTGTAAACAGGAATCGGCAATACATCCCAACGCAAGCTCCTACTAGAGATGAAATAAAAAAGCAAATAGCAGAACAACAAAAAGCTGAAAAACTTGCTTCTTCAAAGAAAAAAGCAATCCCCTTCCTTGCTCCAAAAGAAAAAAAAGCATATTATCAATTATTAACATCTACGTTGTATAACATATCACAACGCCCTGGCTTTCTAAAAATACTTCTTAGCTTTGGGAAAGTAAGCCCGGATGATTTATCGCCTTTTTTTATAACGACCTCAATTCCTTCACACATTAACCATATTGACTCTTTTTTAGAATCAATGCGGCATCTTATAGATAGTACTACAGGTGACTACAAGCAAAAAATAACAACAGAAGATGACCCGTATTTTATCACTCTTCGTTATATTTATGATTGGAACACACGGCAACTTTCAGAAGAAGCCGCAAAACTTTCGAATATGACAAACCAAACAGTAGAAGATGCAATCCCCTTTACAAAAGAATTGTTTAAGCATTTATTAAAATTTTATTTTTTGGGTGAATCTAAAATGACAGAGACAATAAAAAAATTGTACAATGCGGCAACAAAACCAAACTCAACTACAAAAGAAAAAAACCTCATGCATGCTAAAAAAGCGACCGGTGAATGGGGATATATTTTTGAAAGAGTTGTTCAAGGTTTGTATCCACTCATAATGAGAATGACCTCGCCAACGTGCCAACCCTATCCTGATTTTTACACACAAAACATATCAAAAGTTTTACCTTTTTTAGAAATCACAAAATTTGACCTTGTACTCCCAAAAAAAGAAAATAAGCCCATCCCAGAACAATCACAGGAACAACAAAAAGAGGTTGAAGTCACAATACCGAGTGAAAAAGTGGATAAAAAAGATATCCCAAAAGATGTTTATCAGTCATTAGGAGTTCTCAACACACTTTTCCCGAACGCTGGGTGGATAGATTTAGAAAAGAAGCCTGATATGTACACATATTTTCAACCCCTATATCAATTTAATGATGGATTTAACTTATTATCCCCTTCAAACCCGCTTCAAACAACAATTGTTTTATTACGAATAATTGAGGACTTTTTTCAAGGATGCAGAAACATTGCTTACAACTTTGAACAAGGTAACGATGCTCACAGCGAGTACTTATTAGACGATGATAGTTTACAAAAAATTATTGCTGATTGGGCACAATATCGTGAATATGTTTTTAATAAAATACTTTGCTCTGAATTACGCGATTATGCAAACAGAGTATACGCACAAAACGATTATAAAAAAACAAAATATGCAAAGAAACAATTATCCGGGTGGCTTTGGCAAGTACGAACATACTTTCATCCACACCTCATGTTTGATATAGTCTTCCTAGAAAGACCTGCACAAGATTCGACGTACAAACCTTTTCCTGCACGCGTAAAAGAAACAACAAAAATATTTACAGCACTTGTAAAGAATGCAGGCGATGGAGAACCGGTAGCAAATTTTAATACTCCATACCGCTTCGATGTTGAAAACCCCATAGCATACAGGTTAAACATATTATTAGGGGGCACAAAACCTGATCAAAAAACAAATTTAAGCTTACTTAAGTTTACTCTACATGCATTACGCGTACTTGACTGGTGGATAAACGACGAAAATAGCTTGGCATACAAAGAACAAATTGTAATCCCATACCGAAGTGAAAGCGAGGATGGAGAACCGTCATTTTCTGCACCGCTAAGAAAAAATCAAACAGAACTTTTCTTACACTATGCAAAAAAAAGAAGAGCAATTCAAAACCAACAGCAAGCAGTAGAAAAAAAACAGGAAGACGACAAAAAAAACTAAAACCTACTTTCCTCTATGGTCCAACTACAGCGAGGGAAAAAACCGTGTAATCAGTTTTTCACTCTTGGGTAAAAAGAATTGAACAACTGGACCTATGAGAAGAACAGCTACAAGCGTTCCTGCACCTATAACACCTCCCATAAAAAAACCTATAAGAGTAAAAAAAATGTCGCATACCATCCTAACCCAACGAAATTCTACACTTTTCCATTTTTTAACCTTGTCGGAAAGGACAATAGCAATTAAATCATTTGGACCTGTTCCTGAGTTACTTTTTATCACAATTGACATACCAAGACTTAAAATAAGGCACCCTGCAACCAAAGAACCGCATCGAATCAACAAACTTGAGTCAAGATGTATCATGTCGCCAAACAGCCACAAAAAAAAGTCTATAATCCAGCCACCAAAAAAAGCACAAACAATTGTCCCTGGCTTTACATAATTTTTTGTTGCAAAAAAAAGAAGAAGAGTAATTACACAAAGTAATAGTACATGGCAAGTTCCAATTGATAACCCAACACTAAGAGAAATCCCTTGAACAAAAACCGTAAAAGGATCTGAACCTAGTTCAGAAAGCAAAAAAAGTGTAACACCTAGGTGAGCAATAGTTAATCCCACAATAAGCACAAAAAGCCCTTGAAACCATACCTTTAGACTTCTCTTTGAAGTATCTTTTGCAAAAGCTTGTTCTGACATTGTATTTTCTCCTCAAAAACGCAATTAACTTTATTATTTGAAAACAGGAACTTATTACTGCAAGCAGTAAGGCAAACAATTCTTAGATACAAATACTATAATGAAAGAAGAAAAGTTGTCCCTACATCTTGAGAAGATTTTATTTTGACTTTGCCACCATATTTTTTTACCTTATCAAAAATCAAACTCATCCCAACACCTCTACCTGCATACTGGGTCACACTGTTCGCAGTAGAAAATGTAGATGAAGCAAGCAATTTTATAAGTGTATTCTTGTCGTCAATTGTAGTAGAATCAGGTATAAGATGCAATTCTTTGCCTTTTTGCAATACTTTTTCATAATCAATGCCAGCACCATCATCGCTATATTGTACAATAAGACTATTTTCTTTTTTTGAAATTGACAACCTAATTGAACCTGTTTCATTTTTATTTTTTTTCACTCGATTTTTCGTGGATTCTATTCCGTGCATGCAGCTATTGCGAACAAGTTGTAATATCAAATCTTTTATGTCTCGGCGTTTTTCAGATGTAATACCTTCCCACTCTATTTGCTGCACATCTAAGTCTATCAATTTGCTAGAACCTTCTTCCGTAGAGTTTAATACTTTTGCAATTGTTGTAGATATACTCTTTATTAGCACATCACGACTGTCTGTGGCACTAGAATTTGTAGAAAACAAAGATATTTTTTTTAGAACACTTTTAATTATATCAAGTTCTTCCATTGCCCTTTCGAGGGTAAAAATTAGTGTAAGCAAATCAGAATAGTTACCTCCATTAGCAATACAGGCATTTATTTCATTCTCTGCCTCATGCAGTTTATCCGCAAATGTTTGCATCCCTACTATGAGTGCATTTGACTTCATAGCATGAACACTTTGATACACTTTATGAAGTGCGTCTACAGGAGCTACTCCCGTAGCCCGTAAAACTGAGTTTGCTTCTCCAAACTCATACTCTGTATCTGCAATAAATTCTGCTAAAGCTTCTGGCGTAGCACGCATAACTTCTGAAATAACTTTTATTTCACTTTGACGTTTTTCATGTTCATCTGCAAGTTGCTTTTCTAGTTCTATTTCTTTTGATATATCGCGAACCGTACCCAGTAATAATGGTTGTCCACTTTTTTCAATTTTTGAAACGCTAATAGATAAATGTTTTACCCCAGTTGGTGATTGCCACTGTGTATGCTTTAAGGGATTAATATCTTCCAGAAGCTCGACGTTATCAGAAGTAAACAACATTTCTAAATAATCTCCAAGAATTTCAAGTTGCTCACCGACAAGGGATTTTTCAAATAAGGAAACAAAGTCACGATCTTGTAAATTTTCAGATTCAAAAATTTCGCTTAAATGCTTTGAATATAATGGTTGCAGTGTAAAGCTTTTATCCAAAAGAAAAATACCAAGGTCAATATTGTTTCTCATAGCATTAAGCTCATCTGTTTCTTCTTCAAGCAAAATTGAGCTTTCAACAGCCCTTTCTGTTAAAGAGTCCAGCCAAGAACTAACAACTTGCCCAAATGCATACAGAATAACAAATACCCCAAAATAGCGTGCTCCAAGTGATGTTTCATATGTCGTTGTAAAAAAGAAAACGTATAGTGCTAATAAAAATGATACCAGGAAAAAAACTCTTGAAACATTTGGTTTCATTAGATAAATTATTACAGTAGGCACAAGTAATAACCATACAGGAGAACTGCCACCTGAAGAGCCAGACCAAAGCATGTACCAGGAAAAAAGCGTATAAAACCCAGAGGCCATTGTTGAAGGAATCCATAAACTTATCCTTGTCCGTGCTAACAGTAAGATTACGAGCAAAACTGAAAACAGAATAACGTCTACATAAAGCATAACGCTTGCAACATTTTGGGCTGCTAAATTTATAAAAAAGAAAGCAGTAACACCTATAATCCCTGTAAGCATTAACCCATTAAATAAGGCATAAGTGGTACTTTCACGAGCTTCGCGTACAGTTTTCCCACCGATATGATCGTACTTACCCGAAAAAATGAGATTAGTAAAAAATGCCTTTATAAAAATCATTCAGTACTCGTTAATGCTACAGTAAGAGCAAAGTTGTGCTTATCTCCTACAGTAAAGGGAATACAAATTGCACGTGCATTTTGTTGAGGCCAAAAAGTTTCATGGTTTTCACCTTTTACTATTGTTGGCAAAGAAATAATTAGCTGGAACATTTGTTCCAAATCTTTTTTTACATTTCCAGCAATTATATTTATTATCTCACCAACGGCATCAACAACATAATCATCTATATCTTCATGTGCTTCTTGTGTTAATACCTCGGTAAGATATTTTGCAAAACCCTGCTTCATCGAAATAGCAACAGCCCCTTTTGCTTCCCCTGTAAGCCCAATAACTCCAGACACATCCCAATTACCAGATTCAGTTCGTTCAATAAAATAAGGCACCTTGGGAGTTACATCAACCTGCACAAAGTCTTGGAATACACTAACGCAAGTATCAATAAACGGTTGTACATATTTTTCCATATTCTTCCTCCTATAAAAAGTCAAGTGAAAAAACATGAGTTTTTGATCCTTGACTTTTTTTATGCCGCAATAACACGGCATAAAATATAAGTTTGCAACGCAAACTTCAAAATGAATGAAAGTGGCGAT
>CAZUPJ010000112.1:0-5692 GCA_964622185.1 uncultured Treponemataceae bacterium | reverse complement strand
AAAGCAATCGTTCTTCTAAATTTGCTATATAGTCGTATAAATAAAAATTAGTAAAATCACCTGCAAAAAAAGTCAAAAGTGTTTCATTTGTAGGAGAATCAAAAATATGTACTGCACTTAAAAAAAGTATGTCTTTTTCAGATAAAAGGGAAAAAATATTTTTTCTATGTTCTTCTTTATATAAAAAAGAAACTAACTCTGTTACAAGACGTTCTTTGTTGTACGGCGTTTTTATGGTGCCAACATACATTCTAACAATATTTAAAAACTTGTTTTCTGGTAAACGTAAAAGAGATTCTTTCCACGGGTCAAGAGCTTTTATGGTATCATTATTCATAAACTAGTCCCTTCTTTTTCGCAATTAGAAGGATTCAAAAACTCGGGAATTTCATCTACTGAATTTACCATTCTGTATGAATACCCTTGCTCTGCTAAAAATTTTTGGCGGTTTGCTCCAAAAATATCTTCTTCAGTGTTTCGAGTAACTAGAGTAATAAAACGCGCAATCTTTTTTTTTGGACGTAAAATTCTGCCTAGGCGCTGTGCTTCTTCTTGCCTGCTACCGAAAGTTCCGGATATTTGAATTGCCATTGAAGCATCTGGTAAATCTATGGCAAAATTAGCAACCTTTGACACAAAAAGTACTCGAATTTCACCTTTTCTAAAAGAGCCGTAAATTGCATCTCGTTGTGCATTTGGTGTTTTTCCAGTAATAATTGGAGCATCAAGGATTTGTGCCAGTTCGCATAATTGGTTCAGATATTGACCAATGACCAGAATTTTGTCATCGACAAAACGTTCAATAAGTGAAATAACGACGGGGATTTTTGCGGGATTTTCGCAGGCTATTCGGTGCTTTTTTCTTAAAGAGGCTGTTGCGTATTCTATTTGTTTTTCCTCTGCCATATCAAGCCTCATTTCAATGCATTCTGATTCTGCAATCCAACCAGATTTTTCAAGTTCTTTCCATGGTACATCGTACCTTTTTGGCCCAACAAGGCTAAAAACGTGTTTTTCAAAACCATCTTCACGTACCAGTGTTGCGGTGAGACCCACGCGTCTAATTGCTTGTATTTCTGCCGTAATTCTAAAAACAGGAGCTGGTAAAAGGTGTACTTCATCGTAAATTATTAAGCCCCAATTTCTCTCATTAAATACATGAAAATGAGGAAAAGGACCTTCTTTTTCGGGGCGCCAAGTAAGAATTTGATATGTTGCAATTGTTACGGGCTGTATGTTTTTTTTCTCACCTGTATATTCACCTATTTGCTCTTCTTTTAAGTCGGTTTTATCTAAAAGCTCTGCACGCCATTGATGTACAGCAGAAATATTAGTGGTAACAATTAAGGTGCTCATTTGTAACTTTGCCATAAGTGCAATGCCAACAACTGTTTTTCCTGCACCGCAAGGAAGTACAATGGTTCCGTATCCTGTTCCGGCACCGCCATCCCCTAAAAATGCTTTAACAGAGGCTTCTTGGTAGTTTCGTATATTGAGAGGTTTTTGAGATTTTGTTAACGTTCTCATGGAAAGAGAAAGCTTTTCACCGTCTTTGAGAGGAACTTCATCCTTTACAGGCCATAGCTGTGTAATTAATTCTTGCTTTATTATTCCACGGTTTGTAAGTAAAAGGCGAAAACCAAAGGTGCCTATTTTTATATCATTTTCATTTACTGGAGTAAGGTATTTTGATAATTTTTTGTTTGAGAAAATTTCTTTATAAACAAGCAAATCGTCGCATACTAACAATAGGGTTGGCTCTTTTATTTTTGAAGTTTCGTCATTTTCAGTTAGAGAATCTATGCTATCATCGGGAACAAGTCGTAATTTTCCAAAACGTGAGGATGTTTCTTTTATCCAGACAATAACATTTTGTGGAATATCGAAACGTGAAAATGTTTGTAATACTGCCGTTACATCATCGGCGGTAAAACCTGCACTTGCAGCATTCCATAATGAAAGAGGAGAAAGGTTATATGTGTGTAAGTGCTCTGGCGAACTTTTTAATTCTGCAAAGGGAATAAGTGCATCGCGACATTTTTCTGCTAGGGGGGCGTGAACATCGAGTAATAGAGTTCTGTCACTTTGGACTATTAGGGGGTTTGTTGTTTGCATACTATCCTTTTAATCTGTTAAGCTAAACTCTTCAAGATGCCCAAGTATTTTTATTTTATCTATAACATCAAAAATATCAATGGCGAGAGGGACTCTCACATAAAAAGAAACAATAATATGTTTTTTTGCAAAGTCTCTTGCTATATCAAAATTTGATACCAATATACCGTGTGAAGTAAGTAATTGAATTATTGCTTCAATATCTAGTCTGTTGTTAAGAAAAGACAAAGCCAGTTTTTTAGATCTCCCTGAAGGGAAAAATTTTTCTTCTATTTTTTCAATTATTACAATTGCACTTACAAGTAAAAATACGGTTACAAGAGTTGGAATAATAAAGCCTGCACCTATTGACAATCCAACTGCGGCAGAACTCCAAATAACGGCTGAAGATGTTAAACCTTTTACATTTAATCCTTGAAGGACAATGGTTCCTGCACCTAAAAAACCTATGCCGGAAACAACTTGGGCAGCTATGCGAGTGGGGTCTCCTGAACTTCCAGGTAACATTGTTCCTGCATAAATTGAAAGTAGCATTAAAAGAGTTGAAGAAACACAAATGATGGTAATGGTTCTAATGCCAATAAAGTGGTTTCTCTTCTGTCTCTCTGCACCCATAATAATTGCACAAATAAAACTTAAAAGAATTCGTACAAGCGAAGCATACCATGTAAGTTCAGCATGAAAAAGAAGCGTATATATATCAAAAAAAGACATAAATTCCCCCTATGAGTTGCCCGTTTATGAATATCAGAGAGTACACATATTAATGGTATACATAAAAAATTAGCGTTTAAACAATTGCCAGCCAGAGTTTGCTTTTGCTCCTGGTTGCAACCACTTGCCAGCAAGTTTTGCTTCTACAACTGGTTTTTTTGAAGCACTTTCAACAAAAGATAAAAGCCACGGGTAGAGTTCTGTAGATTCATCTATTCCGTTTAAGCATTCTACCAATTGAATGCCAATGGGAGCAGAAGCATACTTTACAGCTATGCCTTCAGCAAAGGATCGAAATGCCGAAGCTGCTGCATCTACAAGTGGGCCAGCAGGAAGAGTATCAGTTCTTTTTTGAGTTTTTATTGCTTCCTGTAAGGATGAGTGTTTTTTTAAAATAAAACAAATATTCCCGCTTCCTTTTTTCGATATTCTTTCAAGGAGCTCCAGTGTAACATACATATAACCTGCAAAAAGAGAATCGAGTGCTCTAGAAATAACTTCAATAGTCATTTTTTCAAAGTCATTTACATATAAAGAGGTGTCAAAAATTAAAAAAGAGGTATCTATGTCTCCCAGAGTTGTTTCTGTTTCTAAAACTAAAGAGCGGGCAGAAATAGGTGAAGAACGATTCCATACTGTGCTTGCTTCTGGATTTGCAGCCGCATCATTATCCAAAACCGTCACCATAACTTTGTTTCCTGAATTCACAATATAATTTGCAAAATCTTCACAAAAAGGATACTCTTTTCCTGCGATTAAATATGTTTTTTCCATAAAGCATAGTATATCATGCTATGCAAAAATTCTCAAGTAGTCAAATTTCATATGAGAATAAATTGAGAGTGTTTCCACGAGCTTTTTTGGCACATGGAAATGTAAAAAAATTAAATAAATGTTTTCGATGATTTTTCAAGAGCCATTTTTTCTCTGCGTGCAATAAAGAACGTTGAAAAAATCCCAACGGCTATATCTATTACGGTAGCAAAAGAGCAAATAATAAAAGAAACAGGGCGCAATAATAAATATCCTGCTTCAAAGCCTCTTCCATAGAGTGAACAAAGAATAGTTAATGCAACAAAGGCTCCACCTGCGGGTATACCACCCAACAGAAAAGAAAATCCAATGCTTAAAGACATAATCCATAAAACATCAACAAAAGATATTTCTAAGCTTGAATACGAACGTAATATGCTTATAAAAGAAACAGCAACGACGAGACCAGACCCGCTTCTAATAAGTGAAGAAAATAAAGGAAGTGTAATTGCTCCAATTTTTCGTTGCACACCAAGGCTTTCTTTTACATGTCGTAGGCTGGGAGACAGAGAGAGGTTTGCGTCTCCGGAAAACAATGCCATTAGTATTGGTGCTATGCATGCATAAAGAATCTTAAAAGGTTTTACTCTAGGTGAAAAGAGTTTCAATAGTAGGGGTAATATTCCGCATAAAATTATCACAGTATCTACTGCCAAAAGTATTATTAATCCTGTATATGCTCCTGCTTCTATAACATCAAAAAAAGCTATAAACCAAGTACAAGAAATAGCAACTAAACCCACTGATAATATGTCTATAAAAAAAGTTAGGATTGAATAGCAAACACCAGATAAAGAATCAAAAAGAACATATGCACCTTTAGAACGAATGGGGTCAGAAGAAAAAGCAGCACCTAATAAACCAGCTAAAATAAATAGAGGAAGTAAATATGCTCCATCTAGCAAACCTCCAAAACCATTAAACGGAAAAAGTTCTAAAAGATATTCTGAAATACTATATTCAATGGCTTGAGATGCTTTTTCGCCTGAAATTGGAATTCTTGGAAGATTAATAATAAGAGCAGAAACTGTTCCAAAAATAACTATTATTGAGGTTACGATTATTCCAACAAAGAAAGAAAAGGCACCTGTTTTTATGAGCTTTCGCTTTGCTCGTAGTTTTGCCACTGCAACAGTCATGCTAAAAAAGAGGGTGGGAACAAGAATGTATCGTCCCATTCTTATTGAAATTTCAGTAAAAAACTGTAATGTATTTTTTGCTGTTTCGGTTTCAAGAGGAATAAACAATGCAATAATTACACCCAAAACTGTTCCGATTAAATATTTTATCCAAACTTTCATATGTACAGAATACCGCAATGTTGTGCATTGCGTCAAGGGTGGAAAAGAGAGAACTCATTTTTCATTTTAAGATGTAGTTTTTATATACACAAATATATAGGTCTAAACAGGAAAAATTTGTTATTATTAAAACAAAAGCTTTTTTTATGAAAAGTATTAATTTTGTGCTTGTGTTTTTTAGTTAAGTGAAGTACACTTCATGGTATGAAAAAGATTATTTTATTTGTAATTATAATTTTGCTTTGTGTCGGGTTTTGTTTTAGCCAGACACCAAAGGAAGTTTTTGATGCTGTAAATGCTACCAGTAGAAATTTTAACACTATGGGCTTTGAAGCTGAAATGAAAATAATATCAAGAGGAAGAACTTTAACAAAAGAGTTTTTTGGCTATTTGGATAATGGAAAAAAAGCCTCCTTTATGGAGTATACCAACGCCCAAGATTATGGAACACGGTATTTAAAACTCGGTACTGATATGTGGATTTATATTCCCGATGCAGGGGATGTATTAAAACTTTCTGGACACCTCCTTAGAGATAGCATGATGGGAAGCGATATATCATATGATGATATGGCAGACCAAGGCTCTTTTGAGGAAGAATACATACCAGAAAATTTAGAAAGTGATTTTTTTGAGGGGAAGGATGTTCATGTTTTAACTATTCGTGCAAAGGACGAAAATAAAGCTACATATGTTAGACAAGATCTCTATATAGAAAAAGAATCTTTTAATGTTCTAAAATCGGTGAT
>CAZUPJ010000111.1:0-5703 GCA_964622185.1 uncultured Treponemataceae bacterium | reverse complement strand
TTGACCAAACACTCACTCAAGATGCAACAGGAACTATGGCATATTTACAATTTGAGACTATAGGTATTCCACGAGTAAAAACAGAGCTTTCAGTGTCATACATAGACCACAATACACTTCAAACGGACTTTAAAAATATGGATGACCATAGGTACTTACAGAGTATTGCGGCAAAATATGGACTTTGGTATTCAAGACCTGGTAACGGAATATGTCACCAAGTTCACTTAGAAAAATTTGGTATACCAGGAAAAACACTTTTAGGGTCTGATTCTCACACGCCAACAGGAGGTGGATTGGGAATGATTGCCATAGGGGCTGGTGGGCTTGATGTTGCCGTTGCCATGGGTGGAGGTGCTTTTCACTTAGTAATGCCAAAAGTAATTGGGGTACACATCAAAGGAAGTCTCCAAAAGGGCGTTAGTGCAAAAGATATTATCTTGGATGTATTACGACAAGAAACAGTAAAAGGCGGTGTTTCCGCGGTGTATGAATATTTTGGCGAAGGTGTTAAAAATTTATCAGTTCCACAACGAGCAACCATTACAAATATGGGAGCGGAACTAGGAGCAACATGCAGTATTTTTCCCTCAGATGAAAACACCAGAAGTTTTATGACTTTAATGGGCAGAGGTAATGATTGGGTAGAATTACATGCAGATGAAGGTGCTCAATACTACAAAATAATTGAAGTAAACTTAGATACGCTAGAAGCAATGGCAGCGTGTCCACACTCTCCAGATGCAATAAAAACAATAACAGAAATAAAGGGGAAAAGAGTAGATCAAGTTGTAATTGGATCATGTACAAACTCATCACTAGATGATTTAGCTGCAGTTGCAAAAATTGTTAGAGGAAAGCATATTGCACAAAATGTTGAAGCTGGTATTGCACCAGGAAGCCGCGCTACACTCCTTTTAGCAGAGAAATCTGGAATTTTAGGAGATTTAATAAAAGCAGGGTTTCGTATCTTAGAAAGTGCATGCGGTCCGTGCATTGGCCAAGGATTTGCACCTTCAACAGAAGCAGTAACGCTTAGAACCTTTAACAGAAATTTTAAAGGTAGAAGTGGAACTGCAGATGCAGAAGTATATTTAGTTTCTCCTGAAACAGCAGCAAGTGCCGCAATTACAGGAGTAATAACAAATCCTAAAGAGTTACTTAACGCAGAAGATAACACTTCAAATAAAGGGTTTGCATCTTCTACCAATTTAACATCAGAAGATATAAAGGCAATTACAATGGATGAAGGCTTACTTATTGCACCTCTGTCTGTAGAAGAATCAGAAAAAATAGATATTATTCGTGGTCCAAATATTAAACCATGCCCAAAAGCACCTGAAATGAAAGGAATTTTAGAACTTCCAGTAGTCTTAAAGGCAAATGACAATGTTTCTACCGATGATATTTTACCTGCGGGTGCAAAAATGCTTCCGCTTCGTTCAAACATTCCAGAAATTTCAAAGTTTACACTTGAGCGATTAGACAGTGATTTTTATAAAAACGCAACTTCAATACTGGATAGCGGAAAAGACGGTTCAATTATTATTGGAGGGGAAAACTACGGTCAAGGATCTTCAAGAGAACATGCAGCACTTGCACCTATGTACTTAGGCGTAAGATGTGTATTGGTAAAATCTTTTGCACGAATACATAAGGCAAATTTAATTAATTATGGAATTTTACCGCTTCAATTTAAGGATGTTGATGATTACGACAAGCTTTCTAAAGACGATGTTTTGACACTTACAAATATTTCAGATGCATTGGAAACAGGCTCAAATTTTATTATAAGTGCAAAAACATCAACGGGCACAATTACTTTTGAAGCAATTAATGATTTTTCAGCCCGTTCAAGAAAAATTATTAATGCTGGCGGTTTAACATCTTATACAAAAAATGGAGGACAATAGAACATGTTTAAAGAGCCTTTTGAAGCAGTTAGAGATCCTCTTTGGAAACACATTTACATTCCATCTACACTTTACGAGGCTATAAATACAAGTAATTTTCTGCGTCTTACCAATATAAGGCAATTGGGGCCTACATTTAACGTTTACCCCGGTGCAACACACACAAGGGCATCTCATTCACTTGGTGTATACCATATTGCGATGAGAATGCTTACGCGGCTTTTGGAACAAGGTGCAGATGAATGGACAACGACACAAGGGTGTAAATCATTTGTAACAGCAGCCCTCTTTCATGACATTGGTCATTTTCCTTATACGCACTCATTAAAAGAGTTACCCCTAGTCGAACATGAAACACTTACGGCAAGGCAAATACTACAAGAACCACTATACACCATAATTTCTCAATGGGGGGCAAGTCCTGAGCAAGCAGCAGCAATAATAGACTCTGAGATTCCTTCAACAGATTCAGAGACACTCTTTTTTAGACGTCTGTTATCGGGCGTGTTAGATCCCGATAAACTAGACTACTTAAACAGAGATGCTTTTTATTGTGGTGTTCCATATGGAGTTCAAGACATTGATTATATTTTATCGGTAATATATCCCGACAAAGAAAATGGAATTTGCATTGACTCGAGTGGTATATCGAGTGTTGAAAATATATTATTTTCAAAGTATTTGATGTACAAGGCTGTATACTGGCATAAACAAGTGCGAATGGCTACAGCTATGATGAAAAAAGCACTTTTTGCAGCACTTAATAAAAACATTATAATAGCAGAGGAACTATACAATCTTGCAGACCAAGAAATATTTTATTTACTTAATGAGCGATACTCAAAGGCAAAAGCTACCAGATTTAGTGAGTTTGTTTGTGCTCAAGAACTTGAAAAGCAAAGAGTATATAAAACCATTTTAGAAGTTCCATTTAATACACAGAATGAAAAACATTTGGCACTTGAAAACTTAACAATAAGAGCCGAAAAAGAACAAGAAATAGCAGATTTGTTACAATGTGATTATTCAGAAATTATTCTTGACATACCTGAAAGAATTACTTTTGAAAGTGATTTAATGATTAGAGATTTACATACAAAGTTTTCTGAAAGTCCTACCGTTTTTTCACAGAATACCGTAAATTCATTTGTATCAACGTTAAGAAAAATTAGAATTGGCATCCATTTGAAAAAAGCTACAATAAACAATAAAGTTATTGAAAAGATTATTGCAAATTATTTATAATTAGTATATAATGTATGTATATTTTTTGAAAATGGTGGTGAAAAATGAAAATACATAACATACTTGAAGAGCAAGTTTTAAACAGAGTAGCAACAATTTTCAATGACAAAGACATACAAGATGCACCTTGGTTTCATTGTGGTTGTGAACAATGTAAGCTTGATACCGTTGCATATGTATTAAATAGATTAAAGCCACGATACGTAGTTTCTGAACGAGGAATTGCACATGCAGTGTCTGAAGAAGGCTATCAGTTAGATGCTGATGTTGATTTTCTTATTATTGAAGGAATGAAAAAAGTTGCAACTGTTCGCCGAGATTTCCACGGAAAAGAAGATTTATACGCAAGCGAAATAAATGAGTTTGAGTCAGCATTCAACTTTCCCATTTTTATTGGAAACATACTTGACGGAAATACGTTCCAACCAATTCAGGATGGCACAATTACACTCAAACTCGATAATGTAAAAGTTGAGCTCATAGACGAAACATGGTCAAATCCTTATTATGTTCGTTCAATGTCTAAAGGTTCTTACACATTTTGGTTAAAACCTATTACCTCAGAACACTATGATGAAGAAAAAACATTTAATTTTTTAATGGAAATTGATGCAGAAAACTATGAAAGCACTCGATATTCTTTTCCTTTAACGGTAACTAGCACTAATCAACACGATACAACACCTGATGCAACAAATAGATACAAGATTGACAATTTATATTTATTTCCAGTTGATGTTGAATAAGATGTATAGGCTGTTGCACAAGGTGTTGCAGCCTTTTTTATAAAGAAATACTAGCTTTTACAATATTAACTATGCAGGTAACTATAATAAGCATTTGAATAGCATTAAATAATACTTTTATTGAATCGTTTGTCATTTTTTTCTTAATAGCTGTCCCTATAAATCCACCAACTACAGCAAAAATAATCAGAAAAGGTGCTATAGATAAATCATAACTTGAATATCCTGTTGTAAACAGTATTTGTAATAGTTTTGAAGCTTGCGAAAAGAAAATAACAATGATACTTGAAAAAGCTGCAGTTTTCATATCAAAAGAAAAAACAAACATTAGTACCGCAACATTTATGGGACCGCCACCAATGCCTAAAAAGGCTGACATAAGACCAAGACCTATACCTGTACATGCATATGCTATATATGATGTGTGAGTTAGCGTTCTAATTCTCTTTAGCAAAAACAAAAATATAGTTATTGCAACACTTACAAGGAAAAACAAAATATTTTGAATTAAGGTAATAAGGTTACTTGAATTTACTGCATTTGCAACAATTGAAAAAACTGTTTGACCAGAAATCCCACCTATAACGCCGCCTAAACCTAATACAATTAAATGAAATGTTGAAGAACCTTTTTCATTTTGAAGGTCGCTTTGTCCTCTACTCTTTATAAGAGACACCACTGCCATTGAGAATACGGTAATACTACTTAATAAACTGATTGTTACTGCGTCGTAGTGGCCAAGAAGATCCATAATTGGTTTAACAATTACTCCACCACCCATACCGCTTATAGCACCTGCTGTACAGGCTACTAATGCTAAGATAGAATACATCACATATTGCATTTCGGAACGACAGGATTCGAACCTGCGACATCCTGGTCCCAAACCAGGCGCGCTACCAGCTGCGCTACATTCCGTTGTATTTAACTTGAAATATACAAGTTGCTACGTCAAACATATTACCATATTTATTGATAGTATGTCAAGGCTTTACAAAAAGTATAGCCTAAAAAAGCACCGAATAATACGATGCTTTTCGGGATCGGAGGGACTCGAACCCCCCACCTATTGCTTAGAAGGCAATTGCTCTATCCGGATGAGCTACGATCCCAAACTCTTTAGAATTATATCATAAACATGCTATATATGTCAATGCATTTATAACATATACAGTAATATTGTTCATATACTTTTTCTAGCATTTATGTTATACAATATAAAGTGGATAAATTATGAGAGTTTAGTATTGCATTAGCTAGCTAAAATATATTAAACTTCAACAGTTCACCTGTTTTGGGATGGTAAAACTCCAAGCCACTTGCATAAAACTGCATTCCTACATCTTTATTTTCAATACCGTACAAAGAATCAGAAACTATAAGTAATTTTACATATGCAAGATGACTTCTAACCTGATGGCGAAAGCCCTCTTTTATAGTGCACTTAACCTTTAGACATTTTTTTTCAAAAGGCATAGACACTTTTTCAATTGCACTTACTTCGGTTGTATAAAGTTTATTTCCTGCTTTTTTAAGTGCAGCTCTTCCGGAAGTTTCAAACACTGGCTCCACTATTTTTCTGCCTTTTCCTAAAAAACGAAAGCGTGATGTAACTTGTATGGGAGGATTTTTAAAGTTTGAAAGTCTTTCTCTTTTGTCTATACAAAAGGCTGTGTAGTATTTAATAAAGGAACCGTCTGCTTGTTGCTGCATAAAATTATTGTAAGCATCTTGATTTCTTGCTATAAGTAAAAGACCTCGAGTATCGGTATCAATACGATGAACAAGACCGCCTTCAA
>CAZUPJ010000110.1:0-5830 GCA_964622185.1 uncultured Treponemataceae bacterium | reverse complement strand
TTGCTAATCGCTATGGAGTTGACAAAAAATATATTGAAATAGAACTTACTGAAGGTGTTTTCTTAGAAAATGAAGGCGTAGTGAGAAGTCTTCTCAACGATTTACATAATAGAGGTTTTAAACTTTCCATGGATGACTTTGGCACTGGATACTCTTCGCTTGGGCTTTTACATAGTTTGCCAGTAGATGTAATTAAACTTGATAGAAGTTTTGTAACATCTACTGATGAAGCTATAAGGGCTGCAATTATTGTAGAGAGTGTTGCCCTTATGACGCAAAAACTTGGAATTCCTACTGTTGCAGAAGGTGTAGAAACACGTGCACAAGTTGAGTTTTTACGAGCTATTGGCTGTGAAATTATTCAAGGGTATTACTATAGTAAGCCTATTCCTCCGAACGAGTTTGAAGAAAAATGGTTGACTCATAAAAATATATAATTTTCGTTTATTGATTGACACAATAATAAAAATACTGTAATATATTATTACGTTGTTTGAAAGGAGCAACGTTTTGCCCCTGTAGCTCAGCTGGATAGAGCGTCGGACTTCGAATCCGCAGGTCGCACGTTCGAATCGTGTTGGAGGCAAATAAAGTATAAAGCTAAATCATTACATAGTAATGATTTAGCTTTTTTTGTTTTAAAATAAAAAAAGCATAAATATACATTTTTTTAGGGTACAGAAGAAAGTACAGAAAGGTTGTTTTATGCGTGACTTTTACAAACCCTGAATAATATTTCCAATGCTTAATATATGCTTTTGTATCATTTTTTCCCTATTTGGCATTCCCCTTGATGTTTCGGTTAAAATATACATTTTGCAGTTTTTTGCTCTTGTTCCAATTCTGTCTCCACACATAACGGTTTCCATTGCTTTAGCAAACCCCTTGCCTTCTAGATGGTCTTGTGTGTTTCCTGCAATAGCAAAAAATAATACATGCTCAAATTTTGGCATAAGACAATCTTCGTAGGCAAAGCCTAAAGTCCAAACACGGTCAAACCAACCTACTAATTTTGCAGGCGCTTCTGTCCAAAAAACAGGGTAGACAAAGAGTATATTTTTCGCACTCATAATTTTTTCTTGCTCTTTTTGAACATCTTCGGGTAAAGGTGTGTTTACATCATAGAAAGCTTCTCGAATGTATTCTTTTTCAGACATATCAGTCTCAAAACCTTGTTTATATAAGTCTGATACTTCCCATGTCCAGCCTTTTTTTTCAAGTTGTGCTATTATTTCATTTTTTACTTGAAATGTAAAACTTTTTTCGCTTGGGTGAACGTAAATTATGAGTGTATGCATATTCTATAAGGCCATTGTATATATTTCTTTAACTTCTTCATAAGCTAAAGATTTTACTATTCCTACTGTTCTTGTTTTGTCAAACGAACATTTAACAGCTAAATCTTCTACTTGTTCTCCTGTGAGTTGTAATCCAAGTTTAGAAATTGAAGTAGGCATTCCAATTGATTCAAAATAAGCTTCAAATGCTTCGATTGTTTTAGTAGCTGCAATTGTATCATCATTTTCGGTAATGTTAAATACTTCTTTTCCAAGCTGAGCAAAGCGAGAATAATTTGCATCCATTACATAGCGTGCCCAAGAACCCCAAACTGCAGCAAGCCCCGCACCATGTGTTACATCGAACATTCCACTTAGCTCATGTTCAATTTGGTGTGTAGCCCAGTCTGTTTGACTATATCCACACTGTGTAAGATTGTTATGAGAGAGGCTTCCAGCCCACATTATTTCTGCTCTAGCATTATAATCATTTGGATTTTGCTTTAGTATGAGTCCATTTTCAATAGTTGTTTTTATAAGTCCAATTGATATGCTGTCTGTCATCATACTTATATTATCACTATTATTTGCATCTTTACAGAAATATCTCTCTAGTGTATGCATAATTATATCTACTACGCCGCTCATTGTTTGCCATTCGGGCAGGGTCATTGTAAGTTCTGGATTCATTATGGCAAAAACGCAACGTGATAAATCTGAGCCTAAGCCTCTTTTTATAAGTCCATCATCGTTAGTAATAACAGAACTTGCACTCATTTCACTTCCTGCAGCAGCAATTGTTAATATACATCCAACTGGCAAACATGAACTTGGAGTTTCCTTTCGTAAGTATAAGTCCCATACGTCAAAATCAACACAAGCACCGTATCCAATAGCTTTTGCAGAGTCTATTACACTTCCACCTCCTACGGCTAAAATAAAATCAACATTATTTTTTTTGCATAAGTCAATGCCTTCATGTACAAGCGATAATAATGGATTGGGAACTACACCGCCAAGTGAAATATATTCAATATGCTCATTTGATAGTGATTCATATACAGTATCTAATAAGCCAGATTTTTTAGCACTTTCTCCACCATAGTGCACGAGTACTTTTTTTACTCCCGCATTCTTCACTAATGATCCAACAGTTTTTTCTGTATCTTTTCCGAAAACAACCTTAGTAGGTGTAAAATATTCAAAATTTTGCATAATTCCTCCAGTATGGCTCGATTATACTACAAAAAATATTTCTATGCAATAAAAAAACTGCAACTTCTTTTGTAGCTGCAGTTCAGTTCGTCGTAGTTCACTATGCTCCCTGCTCTATGGGGTAGTATAAGCGAACTAAGTGAGTTCGTGTTGAACGTTTTAAAAACTTATTTTTGCTGGCATAGAAAATGTGCGTGCACCATATTCTTTGTCGAGCATTAAGAGAGCATCGCCTGATGTACCTGCAATTTTTAGTCTGCCAATAATGTCTGAAACCGTTTTTTCTTCTTCAATTTGTTCTGTAATAAACCATTGGAAAAAACTTTCTGATTTTATATCCATAACTTCGCGAGCTTTTACAAAAATATCGGTAATAGACTTTGTAACAAGTCGTTCATGTGCATAAGATGCTTCAAAAATATCAAGTATTGAATTCCATTTGCCTTCGGGTTTTTTTATGGTTTCCAATTCAAGAGCATAACCTCTATCTTGAATATAATTAATCATGTATGCCGCATGAGACATTTCTTCTTTAACTTGGGTTCGCATCCATTTTTCGAATCCTGAATAACTGTTTTCAGAACACCAGCTCGACATTGCCAAGTAAAGATATGCTGAATACAGCTCTTTGTTTACTTGTTCTTGCACCATTTTTAATACTTCTTGATTCATTTTTTTGCTCCTAATAAAAATATACAAATGTTTGATTTTATTATAGGGCATATGTTGTAATTTGTCAAACATTATTTTGATTTTTTTACTTGCTTTTAGTTTATTAATTAGCTATAATCCGCCTATATATCATATTTTTGGAGTTTTCGTGGAACACATACCTTTATTTGGTCATAAAAAATTTTATAAAAAAGCAATGGCAATAGCATTGCCTGTTATGCTTCAGCAGTTTATTACAGCACTTGTATCACTTGTAGACAATTTTATGGTGTCTGCATTGGGCGATGAAATGATGGCCGCCGTAAATGTTGCAAACCAATTTAATTTTTTATTTTTTGTGCTTTTAAATGTAGTCTGCTCAGCTGGCGGAATTTACCTTGCCCAATACAAGGGTGCACAAGATGAATGGGGCATGAAACAATCGTATCGTTTTAAAATTTTATTATCAATTATCATAGGAATTGCATATTGGGCAGTCCTATTTTTCAATCCTTCACCACTTATAAATATAATGACACATGGAAACTCTGCCCAAACAGAACTTGTGCAACACGGTGCAGATTACATGAAAATTATTTCATTTACGGCACTCTTTATGCCATTTTCATTTGCAATAGGAACCTCATACAGAGAAATTGGAAAACCAACTATACCACTCGTTATATCAGTTGCGGCAACATTGGTAAATACATTTTTAAACTGGGTGCTTATTTACGGAAACCTTGGGGCTCCACGTCTTGAAGTTGAAGGTGCCGCAATTGCAACCGTTACAGCTAGAATTGTAGAAGCTGTTGCTTTTATCGTGTATGCTAAACTCAACAAATCACAGTTTTATGTTGGTTTTAGAAAAATGCTCAAAGTAAATATACCAATGTTTATAGAAATTATGCGAAAATCAGCCCTCGTTTTTTTTGCAGAAATTACATGGGTAAGCTCTGAAATGTTTATAACAGCCCTATATAATAGCCGTGGAGGAGCTGAAAATGTTGCAGGAATGGCAGCAGGTTTTGCAATTGCAAATATTTTTTACCTAGTTTTTGCAGGAATTCACACAGCTACTGCTGTTTTAGTAGGTAATAGGCTAGGGGCTGGGCACTTAAAAGAAGCTCAAATAAGGGCTAAGTGGATTATGAGTGGGTCAACCGTAGCAGGAGCTGTAATTGGCATTTGTATGGCATTATCCAGCCTAGCAATCCCAGTCATCTATGGAAACCTTACGCCAGATGCTCACACAATTACAAAAAATCTCTTGTTTATAGTTGCTGCCTATATGCCAATTTGGGCTCTCTTAAACGCACAATTTGCTGTTTCTCGCTCAGGAGGAGATGCTCTGTTTGGTGCACTTATAGATGTTCCTGTAAGCATTTTTGCCTTTGCACCCCTTGCCGCAATTTTTACATTTTATACGAGTGTAACAGCCCCGTTTATTTTTGGCATTGCAAAATTAACAGACTTTATAAAACTTGTTATAGCTTTTTACGTGCTTTCTAAAAAACGCTGGGTAAAAAAACTTACGAAAGACGAACACGAAGTAGAATAGAGTACGTAGCATAAAAAAACAGATTACAAGAGGTTTGCAATCTGTTTTTTTATGTTTTAATTTTTTTATCTAGCTTTTAATGTTGGAGGTTCCCCTACAATTTCATTTTGTACCCACATGTAACCGGAAAAACTTGTTAATTCATTCATAGCGTCAAGTTTAGTATTAAGTTCACTTACACTATCAAGACGCTCTCCTACAGCTCCTTCACTTGTAGTAGATACATAATAACTTTCAGTAGAGCTTGAACCGCTACCTTTTGTTCCAATTCCTAAACTGGTATTAACAGTAAATGATGAAGTAAGCGTTGCCTCATCACTGTGATTTCCATGGTAGCCTATAATTCCACCATTATAAGCATTATAATATACAGAGTCTATTGTACTGTTTATAACTGCAATATTGGTAAATACTGCTCCACCTTGTGTAACTCCTGCAAGAATACCTGAATATCTATTTATAGATAGATTTGCATCTTTTATCATAAGGTTTTGTACTGTACCTCCATGTATATAGCTAAATAAACCTTGATCATTAGCACTATTATTTATTGTAAGTCCTGAAATAGTAAAGCCTTTTCCATCAAAAATGCCTGCATAACCAGATGACTCACTGGCTTCTCCAATTGGATCCCATAAATAACCACTTATGTCAATGTCAGCAGTAAGTTCTGCGTTGTATGTAGTATTTCCACTATCTACTTGGTCTCTAAACCAAACAAGATGCCCAGCTTCGCCTATTTGATAAGCATTGTTATTAGTACTTGGCTCTACTGGTGCAATATCTCTTGGTTTTGTATATGTCATCGTTGTAACTTCTGAAACAGCACTGTTTAGCAGTGCTACTGCTCTATACGTTACGCTTTGTGCTCCATTGAATGCTACTTCTGCAGTATAAGGCTCGTATTTTATCCAATTACCAATTGGATAAATGCTTGTATCTGTAGTATAGAAAATATCAGCCCCGTATGTTTCCGAACTTAAAGTAAATGTTGTTCCCTCTGCAACCGTGCCTCCACTTAGTGAAAAATCAGGAGGTTCTACTACTACAGGGGTAACATTTGCTTTTGTATACGTAACAAATGCAAGTGGCGAAACTAGTTCTCCATTTATTTCTGCATCAGCAA
>CAZUPJ010000109.1:0-5842 GCA_964622185.1 uncultured Treponemataceae bacterium | reverse complement strand
CTTTTCCTTGAAAAAGGTTTAGTAATCGTTCTCTTGATGTCATGTGTTTTCCTTTAAAATAGTATCAAAGAAAGTATATCGAAATAAGTGAACATTTCAATGGAAAATATTGCCTAAGTATTGTAAAATAATGTCTAAACATTACTATTTACGGTGTCTCTTAGAATCTGCAAAAACAGCGTGGATAGTTTCCTTTGTCAGTTGCAGCTTGCTTGACAAAATTAAATAATAGCCTCCTTTTTTCACGTTTAGTACTCGCAGTAAAGAGGTAGTGGCACGAATGCCATTGACGGGCGTAGACCGGAAGTGAGCATGAGATGACATACCTCTTTGTGCTTGCAGTTTGCGGAGACTGTGAATTGAGCCCCTCTTTATGTATAAATATTCATAAATTCTTTTGTTTCTACATAAAGTTACTTGATTATAAAACTTTCTTTGTGTATACTTAAAAAGTTAATAAATAATTAACAAAAAAAGAGAAAAGGATACGTTTATGAAAAAAAGTTTATTAGTATTATTACTACTTATCCCTTGCTTAGTTTTTGCAGGTGGTTCAAGTGATGATGGAAAATTAAAAATTGGTGTTCTTCAATTAATTGAACACGTAGCATTAGATTCTGCTTACGAAGGTTTTGTTGCAGGTCTTGCTGAAGCTGGTTATGTAGATGGCGAAAACATTTCTATTGATTATCAAAATGCACAAGGTGAGCAAGCTAACTGTGTGACTATTGCACAAAAATTTGTAAACGATGACGTTGACCTTATTTTGGCAATTGCAACTCCTGCAGCTCAAGCTGTTGCAAACATGACAGATACAATTCCAATTTTGGTAACCGCTGTTACAGACCCTGCTTCTGCAATGCTCGTTGAATCAAACGAAATGCCAGGAAGAAACGTTTCAGGAACATCTGATCTTACTCCAGTCGCAGCCCAAATGGAACTTTTAGTTGACCTTGTTCCAAATGCAAAAACAGTTGGTCTTTTATACACATCAAGTGAACAAAACTCAATTTTCCAAATTGAACTTGCAAAAAAAGCTTTAGACGAACTTGGGCTAGATTACATTGATGCAACTGTTTCTAATACAAACGAAATTCAACAAGTTACACAAAGTTTGGTTGGAAAAGTTGATGCAATTTACAGCCCAACTGATAACTTAATTGCTGCAGGTATGGCAACAGTTGGTATGGTTGCTATGGAAGCGAAAATTCCAATGATTTGTGGTGAAGAAGGCATGACAATGACTGGTGGTCTTGCAACATACGGTATTAACTACTATAACCTCGGTATGCAAACAGGTGCGCAAGCCGTTCAAATCTTAAAAGACGGTGCAAACCCAGCTGAAATGCCAATTGAATACCTCTCATCAGGTGAATTAGTAATTAACAAAACATTTGCTGATGCAATTGGAATTACCATTCCTTCAGATCTTTAATATTTAGCTTTGATTTTTTTTTATGCTTACAAGCCATTGGTTTGTAAGCTTCATGTTTTTATAAGGATACATACATGGGATTTTTACTAGCAATTGAAGGGGCGGCCTCACAAGGTGTGCTCTGGGGAATAATGACACTTGGAGTTTTTATTACCTTTCGCCTTTTAGATTTTCCGGACCTAACGGTTGATGGAAGTTTTGCACTTGGTGGAGCAGTTTCTGCTGTTATGATTGCTTCAGGAATTAATCCTATAGTATCTTTACTTGTTGCCTTTATTGCCGGCGGGCTTGCCGGTATAGCTACAGGTTTGCTAAACACAAAATTAAAAATTCCTGGAATACTAGCAGGTATTTTAAGTATGATTGGTTTATATTCAATAAATATTCGAGTAATGGGAAAGGCCAATATTCCACTTTTGGGTGTTGAAACTCTTATGCAACAATTATCCGATGTTTTTGGATTTGACCGCACTATGTCATCTCTTATTCTTGGTGTAGTTATTTCTATTGTAATTATTTGTGCTTTATATTGGTTTTTTGGAACCGAGCTTGGTAGTGCTATTCGTGCAACAGGAAGTAATCCAAACATGGTGCGAGCCCAAGGAATTGACACAGACGCCATGAAATTAATTGGACTTTCCCTTTCAAATGGACTTGTCGCACTTTCTGGTGGACTTGTTGCACAAAGCCAAGGTTACGCAGATGTTGGAATGGGAACAGGTACCATTGTAGTTGGTCTTGCTTCTATCATTATCGGGGAAGTTCTTTTTGGTAAAAAATACTCATTTGGTCGTATTTTAGCAAACCTCGTTTTAGGATCAATAGTGTACAGAATTATTATTGCGGTTGTTTTACAACTTGGTTTAAAATCAACAGACCTAAAACTTTTAACCGCTCTTATTGTAGCTCTTGCACTCTCTGTTCCTGTTATTCAAGCTTCAATGCCTAGAAAAAAAGTAAAAGTTTTAACAAAAGAAAATGGGGGAGAAAATGCTTAAACTTACAAATATTACTAAAACATTTAACCCCGGTACCATTACCGAAAAGCACGCTATTAAAGGTATAGATTTACACTTAGAATCTGGAGACTTTGTTACGATTATTGGTGGTAATGGTGCGGGGAAGTCTACGCTTCTTAACCTTATTTCTGGAGTATACTCAGTTGATTCTGGTGAAATAGTTTTGGACGGAATTAATGTTACTACTAAAAAAGAGTATAAGCGTGCAGAATATTTAGGTCGCGTTTTTCAAGATCCCATGATGGGAACAGCGGCAAACATGCAAATACAAGAAAACCTTGCCCTTGCATACCGTAGAGGAAAAAAACGTGGTTTTTCTTGGGGAATTACGCACGACGAAAAAGAGTTGTACAAGGAGAAATTATCTCACTTTGACTTAGGGCTTGAAAACAGAATGGCATCAAAAGTGGGGCTTTTATCGGGCGGGCAACGTCAAGCGTTAACACTTTTAATGGCAACACTAAAGCATCCTAAACTATTACTCTTAGATGAACACACTGCCGCCCTTGACCCAAAAACCGCAAAAAAGGTTTTAGAACTAACAGAAGAAATTATTGCAGAAGAAAACCTCACTGCCTTTATGGTTACGCATAATATGAAACATGCTATTCAATATGGAAACCGACTCATAATGATGCATGAAGGAAGAATTATCTACGATGTTAAAGGCGAAGAAAAGAAAAAGCTCGAAGTAGCTGACCTACTTAAAAAGTTTGAAAGTGCTGGTGATGATGGTGCTGTAAACGATAGAATGATTTTAAACTAATTCGAAATTAGGCATTAGTAATTCGTAATTATTGTTGTAACTTTTTGCTATTTACTATATTATTAGTGTATGGCAGAATTATTAGCGCCCGCGGGCAACATAGAAACATTAGAAGCCGCTATTGGCGAAGGTGCCGATGCGGTATACATGGGATTAAAAAGCTTTAATGCCCGTCTTAGAGCCTCAAACTTTGCTTGGAACCAATTTGAAGCAGCTGTTCAATCATTACATAGGCGAAACAAAAAAATATTTGTAACAGTAAACACCGTTTGCGAAGAAAATGAAACAGAACGTCTTTATCGATTTTTAAAATATCTCAATGAAGTTGGACCCGATGGAATAATTGTACAAGATTACGGTGTTGTACGAATGGTACAAGAATTTTTTCCAGATTTGCGTATACATGCATCAACTCAAATGAATATTGCATCAAGTTCTGCAGCAAACCTTATGGCAAAAGAAGGACTTAAACGCATAGTTTTAGCACGCGAACTTGGGTTAAAAGAAATACAAGATATTCGTTCAAAAACTACGGTAGAATTAGAAGTTTTTGTGCATGGTGCACTTTGTGTTAGTGAATCGGGTCTTTGCTTGTTTTCAAGCTACCTTGGCGGAAAAAGTGCAAACAGAGGAATGTGTGCTCAAGCATGTAGACGCTATTATAATGCAGAAATTATTGGTGGTGGAACAGAAAGTGGTTATTACTTTTCGCCACACGACTTACAGTTGATAGAAAAAATCCCTGAACTTGTTACTGCCGGTGTTAATTCATTTAAAATTGAAGGTAGAATGAAAAGTGCCGAGTATGTTGGAAGTGTTACGTCTGCGTATCGTTACGTTCTTGATAACTGGGAAACCGATAAAAAAGGTTCAATTGCCACTGGTAAGCGTCTTTTATCAGGAGACTTTGCACGTACCAAAACGCTTTTTTGGTATCAAGATGAAAGTGCAGAACATGTTCTTAACCCCAATCAAGCGGGTGGAACAGGTATTGCTCTTGGGAAAATCTTTAAGGTTCGCAATGAAGCGGTTGAAGAAGAAACCCCTGAATTAGAAGATGATTATGTTGTTTTAGAAGGAAGTGAAGAAGAATCTTCTAAGACAAAGAAAAAAGAAGAAAAAACAGGCTATGTTGAAAGACAAAACTTTGCACTATTAAGGGGTGGAACCTACGATCCTGAGATTGGTGACTCCATTCGACTACACAAAAAAGATGACTCAGGACGTGTAAGTCATAAAGTAAAAACGATTCGTGCTTTTGCTAAAACAGGGAATGAACAATGGATTGATATTCCCAAAGGTTTTGGACCCGGCGACAGCGTATATCTTATACAAACAAAATCAATGTCAAAGCGATATAAAAGGGTGCTTCCCCCAGATATTTCTGTTTTCAGAAAGCAACCAGGTGGTGATCGACTCCCTATTTTAGATTTAACGCCAATAAAAAAGGTAAATCTTTCTCACTTTCCAGAAGGACTTTATGTTCAGGTAAGTACTGTAAACGATATGCATGCAGTACTTTCTGAGCGACCGACAAGGATAATTTTAGAATTAAATGCAGATTCAAGGCGTTCGTTGTTGCAAAAAAAACAAGTATTACCATTTTCAAAAAAAGAGATATATATTTCGCTTGATCCATTTTGTCCGCAAGAAATGGAAGCTCAATTGCTGGCTGAACTTGAAGAACTTATAAGCATGAAGTTCACGCAATTTGTGGTAAATAACCCAGCACACATATCAATGTTAAAGAATAAAAAGGTTTCGCTTATTGCTGGGCCGTATCTTTATACCTTTAATCGCTGGGCAGTTTCCTGGCTTGAAAATCAAAACATTGATGCCTTTATTATGAGTCATGAAACATCTCAAAGCAACCTTGAAGAAACTCTTTCAAAAGAGCAACGCCAGCGTGCTATGATAAATATTTTTTCATATCCTGCACTTTTTAGAATGCGATTTAAACTTCCCGAAAATTATGATTTTCACTGGTTTAACGATAAAGAAGGAATGTCTTTTAGAGCTCTATCTACCCCTGATGGGTCTTTTGTTATGCCTGAAACACCTTTTTCACTTATCGATAAAGTAAACAGTTTGCGAACACTCGGGTTTACTCACTTTTTAATTGATATGTCAAAAACGCAAGTTGTACGCTCTGATTTCAAACAAATGATGAGAGCCCTGCATAAAGGTGACGTTATTCCAGGTGCAAGTCGCTTTAACTGGAAAGACGGCTTTTACAACGCCGATAAACTTCGTCGATAAATGTATATTCGATGTTTTGAATATACATACAAAGATGTACATTCAAAACTCGTTATAATCAACAGGATAAAAAACCTACATATTCTGTTGATTAGAAAACTAATGCCTCCTCTGCACTTATTAAAGCACTTTCTGCAACTCTTGGTTCTTCATTTGCTACTTGAGTAGCTTTTTTTGAATCGCCTTTTTGTTGAAACTTCGGTTTAAATTCAATGTGTTCTGCAACAATACCAATTTTAGCATGTTTTTTTCCGTCGCCACTTTCCCAACGACTTTGTTTTAATCTACCTACAACGCGTACACCGCGTCCTTTTTCGGTGTGTTTCATGCACATGTCGGCTAATTTTGTCCATGCTTCCACTT
>CAZUPJ010000108.1:0-5856 GCA_964622185.1 uncultured Treponemataceae bacterium | reverse complement strand
TATTAATGATATATGCTTTATTTAAAAGAGGAATGGATTTATCAAATTGATTGTTGTGATAAAAGGCTTGTCCTAAATAAAAGTTTACGTCAAAATCATCGGGATTTTCTTTTTGGGCTCCTGCTAAACATCTAAAAGCAGTTTCCATATCTTTTACTTGCAAGGCACAAATGCCTGCTCTTAAAGAGGCATTTTTCATATCTACAGTGGGATGTAGAGGTGCTACTTCTAACAAAACTTTGTATAAATCAAGTGCTTTTTCCCATGCTTGGTCTTGAAAATGTATCTCTGCCAATGGAAGTAAACCACGTGGGTCTCGGGGATCTTGTTTTAATCTTTTTTGTGCATCTTTTATAATAGTCTGTCGACTTTTTTTCCCAGAGGAGTCTTTACCGCCGCTGTTTTTCTTCGAAGATGTTGCTATAAAGTATGCAACTGAAGCACAGACTACAATTCCTGCAATAACTAGAGGAAAAACCAAATTCATTATGCTTATATTATCGTCATATTTATTGATTATGTCAATGCTTAATTTTTTAAAATGGTTGCTATTCAGAGTGTAACTTAGAATCTATATATAATCCATGAACGCAACTAAAACATTAAGAGGTTTTCTTTTGTACAATTTGTTGTATTGCTGTTTTTACTTTCTTCTTGTATACTATTATATGACTATTTGGGAGGCACGTAGCCTTGGCGTAAAACACTTACAACATGCTCAAAAAGAATCAAACGGACGTTTGCAGTTTGAAACGCCGACTTTGGATTGCGATTGTCTTTTAACTCACGTGCTAGAAAAAGACCGCAGTTTTTTACTCGCACATAATCGAGATTTTTTAGAAAAAGATGATGAAAAAGAGTTTTTTGAACTTCTAAAAACCCGTTGTACAGGAATGCCTGTTGCATACATTGTTGGTAAAAAAGAGTTTTTTGGCTTTGTATTTTATGTTACAGGCGATGTGCTTATTCCGAAAGCTGATACTGAATTGTTGGTTGAAAAAGCAATTGAGATTATTACCTCACATTTTGTAAAAAAATCTGGGTCATTTTTGCTCGCCGATATTTGCACCGGTAGCGGTTGTATAGCTCTTTCTATAGTTAAGACAATGTTTGAGAGTCTTGGGAGTGGTTGTGCTTCTCAAAAAATCACCTGTCATTGTGTTGACATTTCACGTCCCGCATTAGATATTGCCCATAAAAATGCCCTTTCTCTTTTAAGCCTTGCAGAGCAAGACAGTGTTCGATTTTTTCAAGGCGATTTACTTGAACCTGTACAAGATTTTGAGGCATATGACATGATAGTTTCAAATCCTCCATACGTGCCGTCCAGTATCGTTGATGAACTATTAAAAGATGGACGAGGTGAACCGAGGCTAGCTTTGGATGGTGATGTGGATAGCACAGACAGTAACGATGGTTGTTCGATAATTAAAAGACTTGTGCCTAAAGCATGGGCATCATTAAAAAGTGGTGGCGTTTTTTTAATTGAAACAGGTGAATACAATGCTGAAAAGACCTTGGCGTTAATGAGCGATATTGGATTTGTTGATGTCGCTACCTATGATGATTTAGCGGGACTTCCTAGAGTAAGTTACGGTATAAAGCCATGAGCCATTTTCAATACAACTACACCGTTACTGAACCTCAGAAAATAATTACTGAGTTTTTTCTTGCATATAGCGATTATACAGAACAAGACCAATTTCTTTTTTCTAAAGCTTTGGACTATCTTATTCTTGAGTGTTCAGACAAAGAGCAAAACTGGGGAGAGCTTTTTTATTTACACCCAGTTCGTGTCGCATCAATTTTAGCAGAAAATAACTTTGATATTGAAACTATTGTTGCAGGGCTTTTACATAATATAACACTTCTTAAATCATTTGATGCAAACTACTTTGAAAGCCTTTTTGGTGAAAACATATTATCGCTCGTGCTTTCGGTAAAGCGGATTACAGGTTTAAATCTTAATTGCGATACGCTCAAAGAAGCAGATTCAAAGAGAAAAATGGTTTTTGCCCTTGTACACGATATTCGTGTTATTTTTATAAAACTTGCAGACCGACTCGATTATATACGCATAGCCCAGCATTTTGAAAGTTCGTTTCAAAAAGATTTAGCAAGTGAAGTTGTGTATATTTGGACCCCGTTGGCAAACCGACTGGGAATGGCAAATTTAAAAATTGAACTAGAAGACCTTTCTTTAAAATACTTAAATCCTGATGTGTTTGCACATCTTAAGCAACTTGTTTCTCTTAAAAAAACGGAGAGAGAAGACTATCTTGAAAAGGTGCAAAAGGAATTATACAAGTCTGCTTCAAGATTAAAACTTGATATAGTTGTTCATACGAGGGCAAAACATTTTTATTCAATTTACCAAAAAATGCGAAAAAAAAACAGAACGGCTGAAGAACTTTTAGACCTTTTTGCCGTTCGTATTTTGTGTAAAAGTAATGACGATTGTTATGCTATGATTGGACTTGTGCATAACATGTGGAAACCTTTAGATGGGCGTTTTAAGGATTTTATTGCAAACCCAAAGTCGAATGGGTATCAAAGCATTCATACAACGGTTATACGCAATTCTTCTCCACTTGAAATACAAATTAGAACTCATCAAATGCATTCTGTTGCTGAATTTGGCATTGCAAGTCACTGGTTATATAAAAAAGGGTTTAACAAGGATTCAGTAAGTGAAACAGACTTAGGCATTGTGAATGACTTAAAAAATTTAAAAAAACACAGAATGGACGACGCAGCCTTTTTCGTCCGCATTAAAGAAGAGCTTTTGGGCGATGCGATTTTTGTGTTTACACCACGGGGTGATGTTCGCGAACTTAGAAAGGGGGCTTCTGCTATTGATTTTGCTTATTCAATACACACCACAATTGGCCAAACTATTGTTGGAGCAAAGGCAAATGGGAAAATTATTCCTTTATCTCGAGCACTTGAAAACACAGAAGTTATAGAAATTTTAACCAACCCTCAAGCGCATCCAAATGTAAATCAACTTGAAATGGTTGCATCGAGTAGGGCTCGAAATAAAATTAGGGCATGGATACACGAACACGAAACAATTTTTGAAACGGATAAATCGGCACAACTGGCAAGTAAGGTAGAAAAAGAAGATGGAAAATCTATACAAGAAAAGCGTGGACATAAAAAAGGGTCTTTATATACTGAAGAAAATAACATAACGCAAGAAGGTCTTTCTTCAAATTCTGTAAAAGTAAAAGTGGATGAACGTTCAAAGTACATGGTGCGTATTGCTAATTGTTGTAAGCCCACAAAAGAGGACGACATAATTGGCTATGTTTCGCGTGGTCGCGGGATTATTATACATCGTGTTGGCTGTCCAAATTTTAAGAATATTCAAAATATTCAAGAGCGAAAAATTGCAGTTGAATGGCACAATGTGCAGCTTGCTGATACGAAAGTTAATAACTCAAAAAAATAAGAATAAAACCGTTAGAGTATTGTACTACAACGGTTTTATTCTTATTCTAATTTCTACTAAAATCTGTATAAGGCACTAACGCCAAACGTTGCATCGGTAAACAATCCTTCAACCGATTCTACATGTAAGTCAAGTAAAAAATCTTCGGCAAGCACAAAACCAACTCCGAACCCTGCTAAAAAAGCAGTTGTTAAATGAAAGTCATATTCTTCTGTACTTACATTTGTTGCGGCAACTTTTGTAGTGATGTCGGTAGAATCCCAGTTTAAGCCATAAGAAAGACCACCTCTGAACACAAACCAATCAGAAGGTTTTATAGAAATGCCAATGTTTAAGCCTGCATAGGTGTCATATGAGTTTACAACTCTCTTGTCATTTGGAGTTGTGATGTTTTCTGCGTCAGTTTCATCTACCCTTATAACAGAATTTACGGTATCGGCTCTCCTGGCATAATCAAATCCAACATACGGTTCCGCCAAAACTAAGATTTTTTCTTTACCCCATGCAAGAGAAGCACCCCCATCTATACCAACAGTAAAATTTTCTCTGTCCTTAAAAATGGCGGTAATACTCGTTGTTTCGCCTTCTAAAACTGTTGAGTAGTGCTCAACTGCATCTCCTAAATTATGCACATCAACACCAATGTTTATTCCTGTTCTAAGCGTTACAAGTGGTCCAAAAGATACTGGAAACTCAATTTGTGGGAATGCAAAAAAAGTTACAGCATTTTTTTGTTCAGTCACCGTTGTAGTTCCGTCCGAATCAACATAGGAGTCAGTCACGTTTGTTGTTCTGTCATAAATTCCTCCAATTGTTGAATAAAAATTAAATACATCAGCCATCCTATAAGAAACTCCAACCTCGTATTCTTCTTTTGTGTTCTTTGTTCCAGCAACTCTTTGAGCAGCTTCTATAGTATCTGTTTCGTTTCCTGTTTTTGAAATGCGAGAGTGAATACCAAAGTCTGTCCATCCAAAGGCAATTCTTGCGTTGTAGGTTGAATCATCTGTTCTTGTGTTGCTGGTATCGGTTGCAATATTATTCTGCGATTGTTCGTCTCTAAACGCATTTATTTTGTAATCGATAATTGCTCCAAAAGCCATAGTTTTACCGATTGGAAAGGCTCCTACTCCCTGTAAAGTCGGGCTATACATTACGCCACCATTTCCTATATAGCCTGTTGCAAAAAAAGGGCGGGCTATATCAACAATTCCTTTTGCGTGAATACTGTCTGCTTCTGTTCCCATAGTAAACAGCGTAGCTTGTCTAGCTGCAGAACTTGCAAAACCAGTTCTGGGATCTTGAGAAAAGTTTGATATAGTCGGGTCTGCAAACAGCGTTCCTACAACTAATAAACCTGTAACCATAAAAGTTATTTTTTTCATTTTTGCCTCCGTTAAAGTAAATGCATGAAAAACAGTATAGTTACATTATATGATGAAAATGTAAAATTGTCAATATGAATGTTTTTGTTTGAATGATTAATAACTAATATGGTAAACAAAGGCTGCCTATTTTGGGCTCCTAAAAAAGACAGCTTCTGTTTGCTTTTTGCTACTCACTTATTTTTTCAATAATTGGTAGCTGATATGTTTTATACTTTTCAATATTTGGCTCATACATCCTAAGTGTTACACCAAGGTCTTGGTCTTGCCTATTTATAGGAATCCAGTTTTCTGCAGGAACACCTTCTGGCTTTTCTGCGCTGATGTAAATATTTATTCCACCGTTTTCGTCTAGTTTCATGCCTGCATTTGCACCTACACTATACTTGTAGTGTTCGTTTGGAATAAACAAAAACTTTTCAGTGTCATATACGGTAAAAGACCAAAAAGCATCTGCAGGTGGCAGTTCATCTTTTGTCATTGATATTTTATAATCATACATTGCGTTCAAGTTTTGTCCATCTGTAGTAGTGATTTTTGGGTACACAGCATATTCTGCAGGTAAACCTAGAGGCCCCAACACTGTTGCTGTTAGCAATTCTTCTATGGTTGATTCTGCGTTAGGTTTAAACAAATTAAGAGTCTCTTCAACACTAAGTTTTCCATAACCTATTGCAATATCTCTTTTTAATCCTCGCATTATTGTAAGAACCTTTTCGGTGTCGAGAGTTTCATATTCATTTTGTTTATTTGGCTCAACTCCATATTTTTTTACAATTGAAAGCATTTTTTTATCTATGTCATTTTTGTTTTCAAAAGAAAGATGATCAACAATGAATTGCATTGTGCCTAATAAATCCCCTCCATATACAATTGCATCAGTTCCAAAAGCTGGTAATTCAATAGTGGCTGTCTTCGGTGCTTCAACATTGTGATACTCAGAGTATGTTTCTATGGTTGTTTTTTTTATAGCTGAAAGATTTTTTTCTAAACGAATAGGTTCAACTTGGTGGGGCA
>CAZUPJ010000107.1:0-5894 GCA_964622185.1 uncultured Treponemataceae bacterium | reverse complement strand
GATTATGATATGTTTATATCAAAAATTAAAAGTAGAGAAAAAAAATCTGAATTGCCTATTATATTAAAAGCACTCGGTATTCTACATACAATTGACTCTAACAACAATTTAGTAGCAATTACAAATATCTATCCCGAGAATTCAAAAAATAATACAAACGAAAACATTTCGCTTATTCTTGAATTACAGCATACTTGCGAAGATATATTTACCATTTCAACAAGCGATTTGCATAATAAGATACTCCTTGGAGAACAGCTTAACCTTCCATTACGTTTTGCAATATCATTAAATGGGTATTGGGGATTATTTACTCCTGACTTTATCGAGTCAAAATATTGTACATTAACTTTGAGCGATTTTATTGGAGAAGAAAGTAAATCTTGGTTTGATAGAGAATTGTCAACATGTTCATACATGTTTGAAAATCAAATAGTAATAAAAACAACGTACAAAAAAACACAACAAGTAGATAATAATGCTCATGCCATACAACATGGTGAACTCGTTTCGTATGAGTTCTTTTATGGAGAGAGCCTTATTTTTCAAATTGATAAAACAGACACACGTTTTCATGCCTTTCAATATATTTTGCAAGGTCTTCAAGAAAGTGTTGGTAATATTAGTAGAACTATAGAAAACAAAGACGATGTAGTTGTTGTAACTGAATCATCTGAAGGAGAAGAGTATATACTTGTACCTGAATACAAGTTTATGTTACCATGTTTAGAACATATGCTCCACGATGAGAACAAGAAAAGTTTTCGAAAAAATATTGAATCTGAAAAAAATCCCTGTATATGTGTGGAAGTTGTACATGATGCACTTTCTGAATTAGTTGACTTAGGGGTAGACATCATTGTTTTAAAAGACTTTTATGGTTATACCTTTGATAATTTTAAAGAAAAATTCTGGAAAACCTCAGACAAAGAAAGTGCTACATCGCGTACTGCATAAATAGCAATGTGTACGAAACAAAAAAGGGGAACAAGCACAGTAACCAACTCGAAGCATTTTGCTTAGGTGCTGTGTTTTTCTGAAGTTTTGCTACTATTTTATCATTACTATATACTTCTAAAAGTATAGAATCTATCGATGCAACGGGATTTTTTATACTAAATTTTGTTTTAAGTTCAGTAAAAATATCAAAATACATAAACATATTATTAATAAAAAAGCCAAATTTACCTCGTATTTGAATACTTTTTGTTATTGCATATTGAGAAATAAATACCATCGAAAGTAAAACTGCTGATTTTTTCAGTCCTAATAGTAGTGCACCTTCAGTTATTCTAAAACCACCTACCGCAGCGAATATTTTCCCACTTGGCGTAAGCATTGCAAAAAAAACTATCGAAATACAAATAAAAAACGAAGGCATTAGCCGTACTTTATCGCCTCGTAGTTTTCGTAACACAATAAACATACTCGCAAGTATCCATACAAATAATATATTATCTTGAAAAAATACGGCTGGTAAACACGCTATACTGCAAAAAAAGAGAACAGTGGGATGTACTTTTTCATATAGTTTATTCATTGACGACACCCGTTTCTTGTGTATCAGTTTTTATTTTTTCAAGCCATACAGAGTTTTGCATAAATTGTGCCGTAAATATACCTAGTAGTAGCCCAGTACTGCAGGCATTAAGTATTAAAATTGGTGCAACATACTGAGTTGATTCTCCAAATAGAAATAAAATTGAAAGTAAAATTTGCATAAATGCATTTGCAATTGCGCCTGCTAGCCCAATACCTACAGGCCCTATATACTCTTTTCCAAGTTTATACACACTAAACATCATTATGGCAGATGCAAGTGAACCAGAAAGTGAAAAAATAAAAATATACGAAAAAATAGTACCTGTTAGTAAGCCTTGTCCAATTACTTTTAAAAATACTAAGGATAAAACTTGTTTTGGCTTTAATACATATAATGAAATGAGTATAGGCATGTTCGCAAGCCCAAAACGCATAAAGGGTAGGGGTTTTGGAATAACATATTCAATAGCAGATAAAAATAAACAAAGGGACGCGAAAAAAGCGATAAGCGTATCTTTTTTATTAAAATTATATGTTTTCACAAGTTTATTGAACCGTATATATGTAATATTGTCAAGTGTTTACAAATGTATATTCATTTTCTGATAGTATATAGTTCATTGGTACATCGTGTTCTTCAGTTGGCATTTTATCTACAATTTGAAATGAAAAACAAAGACCAACCAAGGTAATAGAAAAAGTCATGTTCTTATGTTCTTGTAAACGGAAAAGTTCTGTAAAAAACTTGTCGTAATACCCTTTACCACGTCCAAGTCTTTTACCACTTCTTGTGAAAGCAAGCCCTGGTACAATTGCCAAAATATTTACGTGATCTTTTAGTTGCAAATTACTAAAATCTATTTGATCTGTAGTAGGCTCATAAATTCCATAGGCGTTTTTCGTAAATGTACCTACAGTAAGACTATTGCAAAAATGGAATGTTATGGTACTTTTGTCAATTTTTGGTAGGAGAACCTTCTTTTCTGCATTGAGAGATGTCTGTAGTATTTCTAAGCAAGACGCTTCATATTTCAGAGGGTAATAGCCGAGAATAATATCGGCATTGACGAATGCACTATCGTTACAGAGTCTATTTTTTGCATTTGTTGCAAAGGTATTTTGAAAATTTTGCCCAAGATCAGAATCAATGCAGTTCCTAATTTTTTTGGCCATTTTTTCCCGTAATGTCGATTTTGCTATTTTCTTTTGATTATTTTGCATAGTTAATGCACATTGTTATGATTGTTCCCTCATTTGGAACAGATTCAATGGAAAGTTTATCTGTGTTTCGGAGTATGTTTGACAAACCCATTCCGGCTCCATAACCTAGCTCAACGTACACATTGTTTGCTGTTGAAAAACCTTCTGCCATAGCTTTGTCAAGGTCAGGAATACCAGGACCATTGTCTTTGACAACTACATGAATGCAGTCTTCTGTTACTTCAACATCAATGGTGCCTCCATCGGCATGAACAATCATGTTAAGCTCTGCTTCATACATCGCTATGGCAACTCGTTTTAAAGTATCTTTCGGTATTTGAAGTGTTTTTAAATGTTTTTTTGTTTCAGCGGATGCCTTGCCAGCTAGGTCAAAATTATCCCCAGCAACATCAAAATGGTATTTCATCTTGAAGCTTAAATATCCCTAACTCCACCGGTTGTTACTCCAGCTTGATACAATTTTCCGCAGGCAACATACATTGTCTCTTTTGTTGCTAATAAAATAATGTCTTGTTCTTTTGCCATTTCTATCATTTCTTCCGATGGCATTTTTCCTCGTACAAAACATATAGCTTCAATATCCATAAGACTAGCCGTTCTTATAACTTGTACATTTATTAGACCAGTAAATAATAATACTTGATCTTTTACAAATGCCATTACATCACTCATTAAATCGGAGCCACATGCTGAAAAAATTTCTCTGTCTTTGCTCTCTTCACCACAAAGTATCGTGGCATCTACAATTTTCGCTACTTCTTCAATTTTCATAGTAAAAGTATACCACAGATAGGCATTTGTTTCAAGATTTGAAAATGATTTTGGGATTAATTTTTTGTTTTGTCATTATTACTATCCCTGCTTTTGTAGTTATATTCAGTTTCAGTGCAGGTCTGTGAGTTGTAACTGGGCGTTCCCCCGCCAAGGCGATGCAGGATTTCGTTTATATCTTTTTCTTTGAAAAGTACATGGTAATCCATATCCCTGCGAGGTGAAAAAGAATACTGCAACGATAGCTTCGCTTCTCCTTTGGTATTTAATTGAAGGGTGAAACGGAGTCCCTAATGCTATCGCCTATACTACTAGCTCAGGAACTTCGCCTGTATTCCCTTTGTTAAAATATCGGTGTAAATCATATGCAGAATATATTCCATCATCGGTAACCACCCCTGAAATGAGATTCGGTGGGGTAATGTCAAATGATGGATAATATCCTTTAACTCCTTGCATGGCTGTTCTTACTCCCATAGCTTGTAAGACAAAATCTGGGTCTCTCATTTCAATGCTAACGGTATCGATAGTTGTATGACCCGCGTCGGGGGCTCCTGTAACAAAGTAGGGTACTCCGTGTGCTTTTGCTACAAGAGCTATTTGATACGTTCCTATTTTATTTACAACGTGGCCATCGAGGCAAATTGCATCCGCTGCCGATGTGAACACATCAATTTTTTCTTTTTGCATTACAAAGGCTGCCATGTTATCGGTAATAACAGTTACATCAAATCCTTGGTCATGTGCAACGCTTGCTGTTAAGCGGGCACCTTGAAAGTAAGGTCTCGTTTCTGGGCAAAAAATTTGCAAATCATAGCCCCTTTTTTTTGCAATCTTTAGCATTTGTCCAACAATGGTTTCACCAAAACACTGTGTCATAATCTTGCCATTTTTTGGAAACATGTCTACCAAATATTCAGCAATTTTTTCTATTTTTGAATAACGTGTGTTATTCATTTTTATTGTAGCTTCAATAATTGCATTACAAACATCTTGTCCTTCTTCGATTGCTTTTTTCGCAACAACTAAACAATTTTCTGTAATAAGTTTCATTCTGGAAACAGTAGTAGGGCGTGCATTGCTTATGGTGTTAGATGCCTTTGTTAAAAAGTCAATCTGCTCTTGCTTCTTCTTATCCTTACACTCATGAGCAGCTAAAGCCATAGCAACTGCTGCAGCTGTAAAAGGTCCCGCACTTTGTGTTACCATATTAGTGATAGCTTGGGTAACTTCCACATGTGTTTTGCACGTAACAAACTCAACCTTTGTAGGATATATTCGTCTATCTAGAATACGTACTTTTCCGTTTTCATACCAAGCAATATTTTCGTATTGCAACATAAATGCTAAATCTTTATCAGCTCTTTCCATAGTTTTTCCTTATAAACCCTTTAATAAATGTTTGCAGCTTTCATTAAACTCAAATAGAGTTTTTTCGCTATCAATCGTTTTGTATTCACCATTCTCATACAAAATTTTTCCATCAACCATTGTCATGCAAACATCGCTTCCTTGTGCGGCATACACCAGCGTAGAAAAAAGATCTGTATGAGGTTGTAAGTGAGCCTTTTGTAAATCAATTGCTGCAATATCAGCCTTTTTGCCAACTTCAATTGTTCCAGAGTCGCTTCTGCCTTGCATTTTTGCGCCGTTTATAGTTGCCATAGTTAATACTTGTGCAGGGCTAACTATGCTTGGGTTATGGTTGTATCCTTTGTGTATAATTGATGCAATATGCATTTCTTCAATCATATTAAGGTTATTGTTACTGGCAGCTCCGTCAGTTCCAAGTGCTACATTTATTCCCATATCTAAGTATGTTGCAATTGGAGCAATGCCACTTGCAAGTTTTAAATTACTTGTAGGATTATGCACTACCGTTGCACAGGTTTTCTTGAAAATTTCCATATCTTCTTTTGTGAGATGTACGCAGTGAGCGGCAAACACCGGATTTTCGAAAAGTCCAAAATCATAAAACCACTGTGTAGGAGTTTTCCCATAGCGTTCAATGCAGTCAGCGTGTTCTTTTGGAGACTCTGAAATATGGACATGCATTCGAGTCCCATACTCTTTACATATTTGAGAAAACTCTTTGATAGTCTTTGCTTTATTTGTGTATTCTGCATGAACTGCAAAGTCTACCTTAATACGTCCGCTTGCACTATTATTATATTTTTTAAAAAGATTTATATTATCATGTACACGTGAGTTATCCAATGCAGCTTCACTTTCATCAAAGGATAACACTCCACGCCCTATGTTAATTTTTACACCCATATTTACTATATCATCGATAAGCATATCCGGATACACATACATATCGGAACACGACGTTACTCCACTGGCTAACATCTCCATCC
>CAZUPJ010000106.1:0-5903 GCA_964622185.1 uncultured Treponemataceae bacterium | reverse complement strand
CTAGCACAAGAACGCTCATTTTAGCACGAGCAATATACAAAGAAGCTGAAATCCCCGCAGGACCTTTTCCAATAATAACAACATCGTAATTCTTTTTCATGTTATAATAATACTACTGTTAAATAAAATCGTCTGCGACAAAATCACAAAGGGTACGTTACAATTCACAACCTCTAAAAATTGTAAGAACAAAGAGGTATATATTGATAATAGGGACTGTATGAGTCCCTGTGTTTATGATAGAATAGTTTCTAAGGAGTAACTCATGCAAAATATAACTGATTTTTTATTGTTGGCAATAGTTTGTTTGCAACTTATTATGATAGTGATTCTTTTAATAAGAAGTCCAAATGATGCAATACATCGTTCTTCTCGTGAAAACAGAGAAGAACTTTCTAAAAGTATAAACAGCTTTACAGGTGTTATAGATTCACGTTTAAAATCGCTGCAAGAACATATTCACAATTCAAATAGGGATAGTCGCCAAGAGTTTAGTGCAAGTAGGCAAGAGCTTACGACAGCACTTCAAGCGATTAGAAATGATAACGCAGAGCAGCTTGAAAAAATGAGGGCAACGGTAGATGAAAAGCTTCACAAAACGCTTGAAACGAGGCTTTCTCAATCGTTTCAACTGGTAAGTAAGCAATTGGAACAAGTACAAAAAGGGCTTGGTGAAATGAATGTGCTTGCAAGCGATGTTGGAGACTTAAAAAAGGTGCTGTCCAATGTAAAAACAAAGGGTGTTTTGGGAGAGTATCAATTAGAAGCACTTTTAGAACAAATTCTTTCCCCATCGCAATATGCTAAAAATGTTAAAACAAAGCTAGACAGCAATGATATTGTTGAGTTTGCGGTAAAAATTCCTTCAAAAAAAGGAGAGGATAATGATTTTGTAATGCTTCCAATAGATGCAAAATTTCCATCTTCCGATTATCAGCGTCTTTTAAAAGCTTACGACTTAGGTGATGCAAAGGCAATTGAAATGCATAAGAATGAGCTTTCAAAAACCGTTAAAAAATTTGCAAGAGATATTGCAACAAAATATATTGATCCACCAAATACAACCGAGTTTGCCATAATGTTTTTACCCTTTGAAGGGTTGTATGCAGAAGTTCTTCGCATTCCAGGTCTTTTTGAAACTATTCAAAGGGAATTCATGGTAACAATTACGGGGCCTACAACAATTTCAGCATTCTTAAATAGTTTACAAATGGGCTTTCGCTCGCTTGCGGTGGAAAAACACACTACCGAAGTGTGGAAGCTATTGGGCAATGTTCAAAAAGAGTTTGTTTCTTTTGGTGACATTCTTGAAAAAACAAAGGATAAAATTGATGCTGCAGGAAAAGAGCTTGAAAATGCAGGCGTGCGATCCCGTGCAATTGAAAGACAGCTTAAAAAGGTTGAGCTAATTGGAGAGTAACTTACATTTCAAATATTTCTTTTCTATGACGCTCACCTAAAGTTATAAGATTATCTTTTAAGGAAATATCGCTGTTGGTATTTTGGCCTAAGTCTATTAAAAAGCGGTTCATAGAAAAGTGTTGATACACAAATACTTTGTTCCATGCTTCGTTTTTGCCGTATGCTTTTATTAATTCATCGCGGTATGGAATAAAGAGACCTTTGCCCTTTAACTCCGCATAACCTACAAGCCAAAGTTCAACTGATTTTCCGCTTTTTTTCGCCTCTTCATGAAGTTTTGTGTGCAGTTCTGAGGTGGACTTTGCGCACCACAATTGGCTTTCTAGTAAAAGTTGTGCAAAAAGGGGATTTCCATTTTTTGTAATAAAGCTAAGTTCTTTTGTTTTTGCAGAATGTAGCGGACTTTTATTAAGTATGATTACATTTTTTCTAAAAACTACTCCAAGTTCGCCGTTTCTTGCAAAAAAGTTTTCTGCAATTTTTCCTGACTGGCCAACAAGGTAGCGCCTGTTTTCTTTTAATTGCTCATTTTTTCCGGGATTGTCACCAATTACAATGAGCGAAATATCATCGTCTTTTGTTATATCATCAAAAGCTTTGTTATATACAAAAGGATCTGAAAGCTCGTAAGGTGGTACTCCATCCTTTTCAGCGGATAGTCGTTGAAGTTCTTTTAATTCATCTAACAGATTTTCTTTTTCTAGAACGTTGTGCCATTCGTCTATTTTTTGCAGCAAATCATTCTTAAATGCAGAAAAGACATTCCACTGTCCGCTAGTCATGAAAAACTCCTTTATATAGATTAATTAAGCACCTCTAAATTTATGAGTGACTATTCACGGGCAACTACAAATAGGTCAAAAAGACCGTGAATAGTTTCCTTTATTAACAAAAGTCTGTTTGCCAAACTCAATTCACAACCTCTTTCTCAATTTTAGTAATTGCAGCAAAGAGGACTTGCTCAGGAAGTCCGCCTGCGAGCGTAGCGAGACAGCTAGGACTGAGCTGACAAGCCTCCTTGTGCTTGCAACCTTTGGAGGTTGTGAATTGTAACTCTTATGCGGCAATGCTAAAAAGGGCACCTGCTTGTCCAGCTCCAGCTCCTGAAAGTGCGTATGGATTTGCTTGTGCAATGCTAATGGTACTTTGTATTTGTGTTTGATATTCGTTTATGAGGGCATCTACTTGCGCGTCGCTCATTTCTGAATCTGTTTTTATAGCTTCTGGTTGTTGCTTCATATCAATAAGACGGTCTATAAGTGTATTAAGAACTTTTATTTTGCTTATGTTTACGCCACCACTTGGATTTTCGGATGCAATACCACGGACATGTTCAAATTGTGCATACCCTACCATTGCGGGGCTTACTGGTATGTATAGTTTTCCTCCAGCAGAGAATGATACTGATCGTGCAGAACCTACGCCGTAATTTGCATGAGCTAATCCACTTATACTACCTAAACCCGAAATCATGTTTTTTAATCCTTAATAAAAATCCCTACACTGTAACAATGATAGCTTGTCACAATGTTTGCATTTTAAATATCGGAAGAAAAAAAGTTTAACTTAGCAAAAAAATGTTTTTTTTTACTGTGAAAATCTATACCAGTCGGTAAGACGTTCCTGTATTGTATGTACAGGTTCTGAATTATCTGTGTTAGTAGCATCAATCAAATATGGCAGGATAATAGCATCTTTTATTCGATCCCAATCGGGAGGTAAACGATTGGGAGGCACGAGTGAGTCTGAGGAAGGAATGTTCCCCCAAAGGGCTGGGTAGTGAATTGGAAAAAAACGCTCGTTTACACTTCGTATGGAGGAAAAACCTCCTGCAATACCAAACGTTTCTGTGTATAAGTTCATTGAATCATACCAGTTAAGAATTGTTTCTTGATTTTGTTCATTCATAAACCAAATTAAAAACTGCTCTGCTGCTGTAAGATTTTTTGAGTGTTTATATAGTCCTGCTGTTAGCATGTCATCGTGTATAACTATTTTATTATCTTGTTGTATCCATCGGAAATATATGCCATCAAGATATTCGGAAGGGGTAATAAAGAGTTCATTACTTGGCATAAAAGCAAAGAGAGAATTGTTGTTTAAAATATTTCTGAGTGTGGGATTGGCTAAATATTTAAATTGATACTCTGTTTCTGTTGTAGTTGATAAATTGATGCCGGTAGTCCACTCTCTAAAGTATGCAATTGTGTTGTTAAGTGCATCATCATCCCAGGTAAAAGAAGTCTCGCCTCCCTTTTTTTCAGAAAAATCTGCATTGTTTAATTTTGCAACTTCATACAAAAATAATGGAGACCATGAAGGAGCAAATCCCATTGCGGTATATTTTTCATTTTCAGCTTGGTTGAATAGTGTACTGGTGTCTCTAATTTGATCTGGGTTGAGCATGTGATTTTCAGGGATGCTATTGCTGTTACTTTGTGAAAACACCACCGCTGAAAGATTAAAGCTTACAGGTAAAAGGTATTGTTGATTTCCCGTTTTTCCAAAATCTAGTAATTGTGGATAAAATTGAGTTTTGTTTATAAGCTGGTCATCAAAAAAGTAGTCAAGGGGCAAAAAAGTATCTCTAATATCTGCAACTTTCAACCACGATCCAATTACAATATCAGGTGCAGAATCATTTTTTTGCAAAGGAAAAGACGCTGCAGGGTTTTCTTTATATATTACAACTGCTTTTGCACTTTCAGAGGTGAGATTAAATAATTCAACATATGTGGCAATTTCACTTTGATTTGTCCAAATAATAATTGGCTCTCTAAAAGTTGCTTTGCATGAGCTTGTTAGAAATAGAGGTATTATGACAAAACAAATTGTGCAAAAAGAGCGTTTAGCCACGCACCATTTCCTCCGCTGTTGAATATACTTTTTCATATACAGTATTGATTAAATCGTTGTCAATGCTTGAAAAAGCGATGCGAATAGTACTTTCATTTATTGCAATAATTCCTATACCATGCTCCGAAAGTAGTTTTTGTCGTAATGTTTCTGCATTTATATTCTTACAATTTAAACTCATAAAATAGCCTGAGTTAAAAGGTAAGGGTTCTAATACAGGGTGATTTTGCTTTGTTTGTAAAAATGCACAGACTGTATGATAGCGTTCTTCAAGAATCTTGTAAAAGGCCTCTTTTTCTGCTTTTACAGCAGGATTTGCAAGTACTTTTTTCATTATTGATTGTGAGGGAGTAGATGCACAAGACACAGAAGATCTGATAACACCCATGAGTTTTTGAATTAATGCATCGTAGTGTTCTTGTGTCAACCCCTTTCCTGCAAAGGTTAAAAATCCTGCACGGAATCCCCAAACGTAATCTTCCTTTGTTGGACCATCAATTTTTACTGCTAATACATTTTCGTGTAAATTTGCCAAGAATGCAAAAAGCGATTGATTTTCTATATTTGCTTCGTAGTTTAATCCAAAGTATGCATCATCGCACCAAACCATAATTTTCGTACCAGCTTCTGCGATAGTTTTTATTATGCCACAAATTTTCTTTACTTCATCTTTTGTTGGTGAATATCCAGATGGGTTTTGTGGAAAGTTAAGCATTACACGAATGCTTCCCTTTTGCGATTCTTTTTCCATTGCAATTTTAAATGCATCAAGATTAAAACCGGTATCGGTAAATAAGGTAAATTGCTCAAAAGTAGCATTTCGGCGTGCTTGTACAATTAATGGATAATTATCCCAAGACGGGTTTGCTGCCAAAAGTGTATCGTCCTCTGAAATAAACAAGTCACAAAGATATGAAATGCCTGCGGTAAGCCCCGGTACTACAACCGGAAGCGAAAATAATATATTTTCTAAAGCAGGGTTTTTTTCAATAAGTGTTTTTTTCCAAAGCTCACGAAGTTCTAAGTCACCTGCAGTTGGGGCATATGCAACCGCCTCTGTTGAGGTAAGATTAGGAAGCTCTTTTTGAACTGAAGGTAAAATAATAGGCTTTTTTTCAACACAACTCATGCCAATTGTTGCATTTGCAGTATGTCCCATCTTTTTTGCTTCAACGCTTTGTGCTATAATACCTTTAGGGAAATATATGCGACGACCGAGGTCTGAAAGCATACCATCAATAATTGTTCCGTTTAGTTTTTCATTTAAACCTTGTGCTAATTCGTGTATCATGGTATGGTATAATACAATGAAGTTGGCTAATCAGTCAATGGATATTCAGAGCAAATAAGGAATATTTGTTACAATTCACGACCTCCAACGGATAACGAGCACAAAGAGGTCCGCCCGTTAGTAATGGAAACTATTCACGGTGCCTTTGCAGATTTTATGCTACATCGTAAATGGTAACTATATTTTTTATAAGGATAGGATATGGATGATTTTCAAAAAGCTCAAGCCTTAATTGAGGCCTGTAGATGTGAAGTTTCAAAACGTGTTGTAGGACAAGCACATGTAATTGACGGAATACTTACCGCATTAATTGCTGGGGGGCATGTTCTTTTAG
>CAZUPJ010000105.1:0-5941 GCA_964622185.1 uncultured Treponemataceae bacterium | reverse complement strand
TTTTATGGAAACCAATGGCTGGAATAAAAACTACAATTGAAGATGAATACGGAGAGTTTACGCTTAATCCTTAAGATTTTTGTAATGTAACCGTTTTTCTTTATCCATAGCCAAGCTTAAGTCTTTAAAGTGTTCATATACCGTATAATAGACTATTTCATTATGTTTGCCCCTAGGCGTAGCAGAAAATTTTGTTTCGATTGGTAGCTCTATTGCAAGAAGCTCACGCACTTTATCACTAATTACAATTTCAGAAGGAGGACATAAATGCTCAAGTCTCGATGCAGTATTTACTGTATCTCCAATAAGAGTATTATCGTATCGATTATGCCCTCCAACATTACCACGAATAACTGGTCCTGTATGAATGCTAATTCTAAAATGAATTTCTTGTTTATCTTTAATTCTCTTAAACCTATTAATTAGCTCAAACTCTTTTTGAATAAGATACATACTTCTAACTGCAGCTTCAGGTGAGTCAAATACCGCAAAAAATGCATCCCCAATAAATTTGTCAATATCACCGTTGTATTCATATACATACCGCGTTACAACTTCATAAGCTTGGTTTAAAATTGCAATAACATCTTTAGGAGATAAATTTTCAGACATTTTAGTAAAACCAACAATGTCTCCAAATACAACGGTTGACTCCCGTTCTTCCCCCGCTAAAACAAGTTTTTGCAAATGGGCACATTCTAAAGCGGCTTTCCAAATAGTTCTGGGAATATAGTCTTTTATAAGATCTAGCATAATGTAGTCTGTTACTGCTTGGTCTTGCAAATCAGATGCACGTGTCATTTTTTCAGACATAACAAGGGCTGTAAGCAGTAGCGGTTTTAGAGAAAGAAAAGATATTGTATCGCTAAGCCGAGCTACCGATATTACCTTATCGGCTCCCATTTCAAGCATCTCTTTTATTTCTCCCCGATTTGCGTGCGGTGTAATAACCATCACAAAAATATGATGCAGTACTGTTTCACTTTTTATTGTTGAAATAAAATCGAGAACAACCCCTTCTTCTAAATCAGAATCTATAACAAAAACTCCAACCTGTTGTGAAAAAAGGTGACTATACGCTAATTCAATATCTTGCTCGCACACTAGATTAATTTGAGTATTTTGTTTTATTTCAAAATCGTGAATTTCGTTAGACCATCTTGATAAATCATGCCGTCCGACATACAATACTTCTAAACTCATGCAGTCAGTCTATTACATTAAGACTCAAAAGTCAAGAAATATTTTGACGGTACACGTATTGACCAACACACCGCTTATTTGTTATAATACCGTTACAAGCTATGAATATTGCTTGTACATGGTGCCTGTAGTTCAGGGGTAGAGCGCAAGATTGTGGTTCTTGTTGTCGCGGGTTCAAATCCCGTCAGGCACCCAAATTTTTTAGCTTTCGCATTTTTGCGAAAGCTTTTTTTATGCTTTATGCTAAACTAAAAATTGTTTAATACAAAATTGAATAATAATATTCGACTTCTGAGACAACTTTACCGGAACTATTTTTAGTAGTTATTATAAAATCAAACTCAGTGTTAGTATCTTTTTTAACAGTACAATCTCGAACACCTGAATAGTTATACTCATAATTTTCTTCATCGTAATAGATATAATTTGGTACAGCTTTTGGGGCATTAGGAATTGTCTTATATTCCACTTTTGATGTTGGCGTACCATCATGTAAGTAAACATCACGGTTAAATTGCTTGCCACTTGTATTATAAGTAGTTAAAGAATACCCTCGAAATCCAGTTGCATGCCATTTTATAACAAACGTGTCGCCCTTGTCTTCAACTAATTCGCATACATAGTCATTTTCATCTCTTTTAGATTCAGTTTTAGTTTCTTTTCCATCAGAATTAAATTCCTTTGTAGTACTTTCATACACATTTTTTATTTCTTGCAAAATCCCCTTTATTTCAGTGTATGTTCTTACATAGGAAGAATTAATAGTACTTGAAACATAGTCCGAACCATCGGCTTTTTTATCAAAAAAACTAATTTCGTGCACGCTTTTTCTTTCTAAATTACTTGGATACATATAAGTAGCAATTTCTTCCCGATATTTACTACCGTCTGATCTATTCGTATGCGTTATACTTTTTGTAATATTGTCACTTGCATTATAAAAGGATTCTGTTTCATATTCTTTGATACGCGTACCATCTTCTGCAAAACTATATACAATAGATACTATTTTTTTGTCATGCTCATCAGGATTTATACCAGAAGGCTGTTCACAAGAAAAAATTACTAGAGATAAAACAGATAGTAAAAGGATTAATATAAATTTGTTAATTATTGTTTTCATGCTATAAGCATATAGATATTTAAAACAAAATGCAATATGCTTCTGAAATATTTCCCATTAAATAAAGCACTTCCCCTGCTCCAGCCGCCTTGCGACAGGGGCATACGTAAAAAATGCGTCCTAGCATTTTTTACTATCGAGTTTTTTTGCAAAAAAACATCATGTATTATGAAGTTTGGTGTCATCCATGACACGATTTTTTGATTATATGTAAGTGCTTTTGACCCGCCAAGTCGCCTCCTAAATAATAACAATTTTACACAAATGTTATATTTTACATATTTACGAATATAAAAACTTTTGCTATAATTACTGTACGCCCTAGGCGTATTACATAAAAAAATTAGGAGAAAAAAATGAAAAAAATTAGTGTAATTGCTCTTATGCTTTTAACAGCTTCACTTGGTCTTTTTGCTGCAGATCCTGCTATTGGATTTTGGAAGAGTATTGACGATGAGTCGGGCGAAATTACTGCTGGTTGGGAAGTATACGAAGAAGACGGCATACTGTATGGTAAGATACTCAAAATTGTTGGATTTCCTGATGACACACTAGCGATTGAATGCAAAGGTCCATACAAAGATTTTCCTATAGCCGGTGATACATCAAAAATGACTATAGTTGGTACTCCATGGATTTATGGGCTTGAAAATAAGGGAAGTGGCAAATGGAAGAATGGTCGCATAGTAGATCCAGAAAGTGGGAAGGATTATGCAAGCGAAATTACATTCCATAAAGCAGGTGGCAAGTACAAAGTTAATACCTTAGAAATGCGCGGAAAAGTTGGTCCGTTTGGACGAAGCCAATTTTGGCAAACATCTACTCGCGAAGAAATAATGAGCTTATAGCAAAACGCGTAAGGGTTTATTTAGTAAACCCTTACAGCGAGTGCACAAATATTTGTGCATTACTTTCCAATGGTTTGTTGTCTACATACATAAAGGCTGCCATTGGAGTAAAACTTTTTTGCATTTCTTTTATAGGGCTGTTTGGAGGAAAGTGAGCTGTTTCTCGCCTAAATGAGCCATACACGTCTTTTCCGTCACCATCATTTGTACAGCACGTACACCTTCCAGCCACGGTAATATTTTCCGTTTTAACTCCTGCTTCTTCTAATAAAAACACATTTGCCTTTTCGAGCGATAAACGATACGTTAGTTCCTTTTCATTTAGTAATTCTACACAATTGCTTGTAAAATTGCTAGCAAAATACATTGCTCTTTCTTCATCTACAATATAGCAACAGTTTTTTATATGCGGTCCTATAACAACACTAAAGTCGCTTGCATTTGCCCCGTACTTTTCCTTTGCCAAACGCAACGCTTCTGTTACAATGCCGGTTCCTTTCCAACCTGAATGCAAAACACCAAAGCAACCGGTATTTTTATCCCACAAGAAGAGAGGCATACAGTCTGCAACAGTGAGAACGGGAACAAGGTTTTTATTGCACGTAATTATACCATCAGCTTGTAGACCTTCTGTTTCAGCTGCAGTATCTACTGCAAACACAATTTTTGAGTGAATTAATTCTAAGGGAACAACCTGTTTTTCTTTTCCACAAATATTTTCAAAAAAAATATTTCTGTTTGTATTTTGCTCATTCCACCTAAAACGCATAGAACCTGCATTTAGAAGCGACAAGCAGGCACAAACAGATTCACTACTAAACATTTACCGGCCCTGACAATTCAATAGACTCTATTTCTTGTAACAATGCTAGCGCCGTAGTAATAGCTTCGCTAAACGCTACAAGGTGATTTCGAATTTGTGCATTATCGGGACCTGTAAGAGTTGCCATATTTGAAATTGTATCGTAGTTTGGATTATAGTTTGCAATAAGGAGCCCTCCAAAAATTGCGGTAAAAGCCCTACAAACTTCTCCAAATGATAGCGAAAGTAAACTCGTTTCTGATTCTATTGTTTGCATAAGCGTTTGCACCTGCAATTGTCCCTGTATTGTGCGTAAAGTATCAGCAGTAATTTTTGAAAAAGAGTCTCCGTAGCTCCCTTTTATAGAAAGTTTTGTGTTTAGGTCTTGTACACTTTGAAAAAGAGAATTTACATTTGCCAATGTATCTACAAGTTCAGTTTTGTTATCCTTTCTAATAAACTCACCATCTACTAAAAGTATTTTTAGTACTTCATTATACTTTGGGTACACTGTTTTAAAAAATGCATTTATAAATCCAAGTGTGTATTCTTTTGAAAAAAGATAATTTGTTTTTACTTCTGCCCAAGGTCTATTTGGCCCTAACGGGTAATCGTTTGTTTCAAAAAAATATGATACTTGTTCCTTTGTAACAGCTTTTTTTCTATCGTGTAGCCAGCTTGCCCACTTTTTGTCGAATATTGTTTTCCATTGTGCTTTAAATTGCACAAACCAATCCTCACCACTTTCTTTATACATCGGCATCCATGATGTGGAGCGATGCGAAATCATACTGATTGAACGAAGTGGCACAGTATTAATAAAACGTGTAATTCCCTTTAAGGCTGAAAGGCTTGCATTCATATGGTCTGAAACACCTGCTTGAATATCAACTTTTTCACCAGCATTAATTCTGGACTGAGCTTGAAATAAATAAAGTGCTTCTAATACTTCTGGTTCTACCTTTTTTGCATTACACAGCACACTTGAAAACTTGTCAATTTCTGCACTACAAGCTGCTAAAGAGCATGAAAGGCTCGTGGTCGAAGTTGCACTAAATTTTGCAGCAAAGGATTCAAAAGGAAGCTGTGTAAATGTTTTTAACCAAATTAAACTTTGAACACAGGTATATAATTGAGCTTTTTCTCCTTGGGAAACTTCGGCAAGGGTTCCTTCCATTTTGCGCAAAAGTGATGCTCTTAAATCGTTTGATAATTCTTGTGTAAACGGTACTGAATAAGGATTAGCAACCTTGTCAATTTTTGTTTCCAAGTCGCTCATTATTAAAGAGCCTAAAAGCACAAGAAAAGCCCTAGAGTGCTCATCAGATAAAGCTACACTTGGCTTAAAAAAAGTTGCTACCTTTTTTAATTCCATAATTGATTCGCAAAACCCTTTTTCAAGGCTCATATTTTGGGCACTAAACATATTGGAGTACTTACTTTCTACTTTTTTTGAAAGTGCTGTAATTTTATGCTCAATATACACGACTTCAATATTTTTTTGCGAAAAAAGAGATTTAAAAAACAGTATCATTCGAGTAATAACAGACTCATTTTCTAAAGAGGAACCACCAGAAAGGGAATCATTCTGAGCGGCTTCCTCTGTTTCGAGGGCTTCTATTTCAGGTTTAATTTGATTTTTCATCTGTTGTAAAATAGCTACTCTATCGTCTACAGATAAACCACCAACCAGTCGGTCAAAATAGTCAACATTTTCCTGCATTACAATAACTCCTACCCCTATTATATCGGTAAATAAAGAAAGGTCAATAGTATAGAATATAGTGGACACGCTTGTCTCATAAACTTAATGTATATGTGCCAAACATACAAATCTTTTTTTTATTTTAAAAAATATATTTGCCTTAACAGTCCGTTTTTGATTTTAAAACTCTTTTTATCTTTATAACACGGTTTATTAGGGAAGACACAACCCTTAATTGCGAAGCAGGGTTTTTTCTTCCC
>CAZUPJ010000104.1:0-6056 GCA_964622185.1 uncultured Treponemataceae bacterium | reverse complement strand
TAGTCAATTAGGTTTAAAAAAACAGAAAATGTGAGAAAAAAAGTTGTAAATTTATTGAATAATCACAGCCAACACGCAGGTTGGATGTTACGGGATGACACAATTTTTGTGGATAAAAAAGTGAGACAATCCCCGTGGTACACGCAACCGTTCTTTAGTGCTTGTGAGTGTAACTTGCAATTATCTTGCTTTTTCCCCCAATTTGGTATATTATATTTATACAATTTTTGTCAAATCAAATGAGGTGTTAGGGTTAATTACGCCCTCAAATCATAAAAAAACATAGGGTATAGCAGTGTCAACTTTATTTGTTAGTTGAAAATTGCTTATGAGGTAACTATGAGAAAGTTTTTTATATTATGTATAACAAGTATAGCATTATTTGCTTCATGCGATTTATTCCATGTAGATGTAGTTGAATTTTTGCATCTTATAAAACCAACGTATACGGTAACATTTAATTCAAACGATGGCATAATACCAAGTTCAATTAAAACGCAAGTGTTTACACTTGATGTTACACAACCCCTTGAAAATAACACCTTTATTCGAGAGGGCTATAGTTTTGCGGGTTGGAATACAGCCAATAACGGTAGTGGTACAGCCTTTGTCGACAACACAGATTACACAGCAATAGTCAATATAACTTTGTATGCACAATGGACGGCAAATACATATACACTTAGCTTTGATACCGATGGTGGAACAGGAACTGCTAATGATATAACCGTAGCATATAATGCACCAATCGGTACGCTACCAACTGCACCAACAAAAACTGGTCAAAGTTTTACTGGTTGGACTATCGATGGCACTGCGATACTCTCTGAAAATACTATTTGGACATATACCGAAAACAAAACGGCAAAAGCACTATGGGATAAAAACACATACACCGTAACTTTTAATGCAAACGGTGGAAGTGGCACAATGCAAAATCAAACCTTTACGTATGATGGTGCACAGAATCTTACTGCAAACGCATTTACAGACCCAAGTGGTAAGTTTTTTGCAGGTTGGGCAACAACAAATAATGCAACAAGTGCAGAATATAGCGATAAACAAAGTGTAAAAAATCTTGCTAATACCCAAGGAGCCGTGGTTACCTTATATGCTGTTTGGTCAAGTGTGCCAACCTACATTGTAACATTTGATGCAAATGACGGTTCAAATACTACAACTACGCAAACATTTACACAGGGCGAGACAAAAGTACTTACTAAAAATGCCTTTACACGAACAGGCTACAGTTTTGCTAGCTGGAATACAAAAGCCGATGGCAAAGGAACTTCTTTTACAGATGGTGCAAGTTACACAGCCAGTGCAAACATAACCTTGTATGCACAATGGACAGCAAATACCTACACCGTAAACTTTAATGCAAATGGTGGAACGGGTATAATGCAAGTGCAAAACTTTACCTACAATGAGGCACAAAACCTTATGCCAAATGGCTTTACCTATACAGGCTACACGTTTGCAGGCTGGGCAACTACGGATAATGCAAGCACTGCAGCGTATAGCGATAAACAAAGTGTAGAAAATCTTGCAAGTACGCAAGGTGCAGTTGTTACATTATATGCAAAATGGACAGCAAATGCCGAAGTATGGTTAGATGGCACAAAACCAGCAGGCGGTGACGGTAAAGAAGCTTCACCATTTAATAATTTTGAAAGTGCAAAACAAGCCCTTCCAAACGGTGGAACCATTTGGGTAAAAGGCACTGTAACTATAGATAGCGGTACCCACACGTGGAATTCTTATAGCGGTAATCCAATTACACTAAAACGTGCAACTGGCTTTGAAGTAGCCTTTGTTTCTGTAACTGGAACTCTCACATTGCAAGACATTACGCTTGACGGCCAAGGTGGGGTAGATGTAGATCTTAACAATGATGGTACTATAGACGCAAATAACGATTTTATTGGCGAAGGAGATGTTGACGCTACAGCTTCATTGGTCAGTGTTGGAACAGGCGGAAACCTAACCCTTGCAACAGGTGCAGTTTTGCAAAATAATAAAAATACAACCTCAGAAACCACTCAAAACACAGCCGGTGCTATTCATGCACAAGGTAGTTCTTCTGCAAAAAGTGCATTTCTAAATATGATAGGTGGTACGGTTCGCTATAACAGTGCCGCAACAGATGGCGGAGGTCTTGTAGCAAAAGGTGGCACAGAATTTATCATGAGTGGTGGTACTGTTGAGTACAATACTTCTACTGCTGAAGGTGGTGGTGTGCATGTAACAGGTGCAAATACTGCATTTACCTTGAGTGGAACGGCAGAAATTCAATATAATATTTCTAAAACTAATGGCGGCGGTGTTTTTGGACACTCAAGTTCGCTCACTATTGAGAATGGAAGAATTGAAAATAACACAGCAGAAAAAGGTGGAGGAATTTACGTAGACACAAATGTTGCATTTGCTATAAAGAATGGTACAATTACTAATAATAGAGCTTTTAGCGAAGACGGTACAAATGCCGCAGGTGGTGCAGTCTATGCTGCAGGTAATTCTGCTATTACTATGAGCGGCGGTAGCATTACAGGAAACACAGCTATAAATAATGATGGCAGTAGCGATGCTTCTGGTGGTGGTGTGTACTTAACAAGTTCCTCTATAGGTTTTAGTAAAAGCCCGCAAATAACAGGTAACTATGCAGCTGGTTCTAAAAATAATGTACGATATGATAATAGTGGAACAGGTATACCAATCAGCGTAACAGCAAAACTCGAAACCACCGCACTCATCGGTTTAACTCCAACTGCCAAAGAAGATGGCAAAATACTCGTAAAAAGCACAGATGCAAGTTGGCTCACGGTAGAAAACTTCCCTATGGACGACGCAACAATAAAAACACACATAGACGCAATCGGAAACCTTGTAGTGGGGGATGGAACATCATCTGGCTTTGTAGATTACACAACCACTACTGAAACAGGAAACATTGGCATGAAAGCCATAACAGGAACGGGAACTAGCACGTTTAAGATGGGACAACCAGATCCTGATATTGAGGGTAGCGGTAATACAGATGATGAACAACCTAGTAGGGATGTAAAGTTAGATAGTTTTTATCTAGGCGAAACCGAAGTAACACAAGGGCAGTGGGAAACAGTTATGGAAGATGTGTATGGGGTAGGAAGCGAATTATGGCCAGGAAAGGATGAAACTGATACTTCTAGTACGCATTCAGACCAATCGAAACAACCCAATTCTACGTATGGAGATTCGGCTGAACACCCTGCATATTATATAAGTTGGTATGATGCAGTAGAGTTTTGTAATGCATTAACACGAAGTGAACTTACAGAAGAAGACCAAGTGTATTATATAGACTCAGACAATGATGGTGTGTATAACGCAGGAGTGGATACAGAAAAAGTAATAACACTAGGTAACGCAGGTAATGTTGTAGCAAACCCTGATGCAACAGGGTACCGCTTACCAACAGAGGCAGAATGGGAATATGCAGCAGGGGGCGGAAGTGGAATACGCACCATCTATGCAGCACCAATAACTGTTGATTCTACATTTGATGGAATTGATGATAATACAGGACAAAAATTAGGCGACTATGCAGTGTATGGTGGAAGTAGTGCAGGGGTAACAAGTAGTGCTACCGTAAAAGAAGGAAGAACGGCAAATGCCCTCGGACTCTATGACATGAGTGGGAACGTATGGGAATTGTGCTGGGACTGGTATGCAAGCTCGTATGACACAAATGTAACTGATAATCCTACTGGTCCTAGCTCGGGCACGGACCGCGTTAATCGTGGCGGTAGTTGGAGCTACATTGCCACCACTTGCCGAGTTGCCAATCGCTACAGCTACGCGTCGAGTGACCGTGACAACAACATCGGCTTCCGAGTGGCTCGCAGTTATTAATTCCGAATTCCGAATTAAATAAAAACGTGATTTTTATGCAAAATTATACATTTCTTTAAAAGAAGCTAGCGAAACTGAGTATTGGCTTGAATTACTGCACGAAAGTGATTATATTGACAAAAAGCATTTTGAGAGTATATACAATGACTGTCAGGAGCTATTAAAATTACTCGTATCAATCACAAAAACACAAAAAAAATAATTCCTAATTCCGCATTATCAATTATCAATTAATTTTATTTCTTCCTCACTTAAACCTGTATATTTTGCAATTGTTGCAATGTCTATTTTATCTACTTTCATAGTTTTTGCCATTTCTAGTGCCTTTTCCTGTGCACCTTCTGCAAGCCCTTCGACTTTGCCTTCTGCGTGACCTTCTGCATGACCTTCTGCGTGACCTTCTGCATGACCTTCTGCATGACCTTCTCGTCTTGCTTCGTATCGTTCATAGTCGAGTGCTGCAGCTTGTCCGTTAAGAAATATTTCTCGTTTTTCATACTCGCTTATTAAATCGCTATCAGATACAAAATATTCATAATCTCCTACAGCCTTCTTAAATACTTCACCTTGCATTGCTATTGCTTCCTTTTCATTTTCAAAGTCGTTAGAGCCAAAATAACTTATCCACGTTTTTAGCTCATCCTCTTTTATTTCCTTGTGCACCTTTGGTAGCTCCAAAAAATGTATTTCCAATTTTTCAGTGCTAATTTCTTTGTTTTGCACACAATGTACCATATGTGTAGTGTGTGCAAAGTCTACATCATCAAACATTGTAAAAGCAACTATATTGATACTTATTACTGGCACAAATCGCCTTATTTCAGCTCCGTTTTCGGCTTTTATTCTTTCTGCTCTATAACTTCTAGCCCAATACTCCAAAACCCTATCAAAAAAGGTTTTGTTTCCACGCACTTGCACTTCAATTATTACTTTTTCTCCAGAAGAGGTAATAGCCTTTACATCGACAATGGTTTCACTTTCCGAACAATGCTCTTTTAGGTTGTACGGGTTTGTTACCGTTACAGACACAAACTCTTCTAGGTCATTGTCCCTCATTACCGCATTAATAAAATTAAGCAGTAAATCCTCGTTGCCCTTTTGCCCTAAAAGATACCGTGCAAAGTAATCATTCATTCTAGAAATTTCTTTAGCTACCATAAGTATACCACCAAAGTGTAAATTTTTCAATCATCCATACGGCGATTTACAGAAAACTTCTGTATACTTATTTTAGTCAATTAGGTTTAAAAAAACAGAAAATGTGAGAAAAAAGTTTTAAATTTTGTGAAAAAACACAGCCAATACGCAGGTTGGCTGTTACGGGATGCCATAATTTTTGCGGATAAAAAAAAGTGTGATAGATTCTTCCTGTAGCTCAGCAGAAAGCAAAGTCAGAATGACATGGTTACTGCAACAAAAATAATCTGTGTAATCGGTGTAATCTGTGGATTCTCCTTCTTTCTCTTGCAATTTTCAATAAAAATTACTATAATGACTCAAATTAGAGAGGAAATACATGAAAGCAATTGAACTAGAAAAAGTATACAATCCAAAAGATTTTGAAGATAGACTCTATGCCCAATGGGAAAAAGGTGGCTGTTTTAAGCCAGAAGCCAGTGATAATGGCGATAAAAATCAACAAACATTTACTGTTGTAATTCCACCACCAAACGTTACAGGTGTTCTGCACGCAGGGCACGCATTAAATAATACATTACAAGACATTGTTGTACGCTACCATAGAATGAAGGGCGACAAAACTCTTTGGATTCCAGGTACAGACCATGCAGGTATTGCAACCCAAAACGTAGTTGAGCGAAAACTAAAGGCCGAAGGCACAAGTAGAAGAGAGCTTGGACGTGAAGAGTTTTTAAAGCGAACTTGGGAAGTAAAAGACGAACACCACGAAATAATTACAAAGCAACTTAAAAAACTTGGTGCTTCTGTAGATTGGGATAGAGAGCGTTTTACCATGGACGAAGGCTTATCAAAGGCTGTTCGTGACGTATTCGTAACCCTTTATGAGCGAGGTCTTGTTTATAGAGGAAAGTATCTTGTAAACTGGTGTACTTCATGTGGAACAGCCCTTGCAGACGATGAAGTAGATCACACCGATAAAGATGGATTTATGTACCACATTTTCTACGAAGTAGAAGATGGATCAA